>NZ_JRWK01000005.1 GCF_001729965.1 Methanosphaera sp. WGK6
AATTTTAATCTAAGCGAATAAAATAGTATACACACTGTTTTTAATAGAAGTATAAGTAAACAAAATAAAGGATTAATAAATAATTTCAAATTATCTATTGGCAGTGATATATTAATTCTAATATATTTACCACATCATGTATTGTTATACATCGCTTAACGTACATCAAACTAAAAATTTTGCCTTAGACAAATTTTTTCTAGTTTTCATTATTAAATAAAAATTATATTGCTACACTTGGAAAAAACAACTTTCATCACAATGAACATAATGTTCAATTTGTTCAAGTGTTACGCTTTTTGTAGCACATACTATATACAACAAATCAACCATCACAATTTTATTAGAAAATATTGCAATTATTTTTGTAAGAAAATAGGTACAATTCATTAAAAAAACAGAATTATTTTTATGAAATAAATTTTGAAAAGGTACTGCATAAAATATTGGAACAAAAATATGTTACATTAAACTTAAAAATCATACATTAATATTCAATAAAATATTTTTCTTTAAATTGATAAATAAAATAAAAATTATAAATAATAATATTCAATTTTTAAAATATATTATTTGGAAAAAATTATGTTCACAGAAAAAACTCATAAAGAAGATATGCCTGTACATTTACTAAAGAAAATAATGCAAGCACGAAAAATGTTTAAAGATAAAGGAATAAAAAAGTCAGGATATAATCAATTTCAAAAATTTTCATATTACGAACTTAAAGATATAATTCCTGAAGCTATAGAAATTTGTCTAGAATTAAATATAGCAACACAATTTACCTATGAATATAATCGTTATGTTCTTAGAGTATATGACTTAGATAATTTAGAGGAAATTGAATTTTCCATGCCCGGTAAAGAATTACCTAATGAGGGAAATGTAAATAATCAATTACAAAATATAGGCAAAGTACAAACATATACTCGTCGTTATTTATATATGCAATTCTTAGATATTACAGAAAATGATGTGGTAGATGCAAGTAAACCTAAAAAGAGTTATAAATATCCAATAAGTTAGGTGTTTTTATGGTAGTTGAAGAAGTTTGTGCAGGTAAACTAGTGGATCGTAAATCACAGTTTTATGCACATTTATATAAAATTAGTAATTTAGAATCAGATGTTTTAGAGATACAAAAAATTCATAACAAAAAATATAAAAAAGCAGCTCATCATTGTTATGCTGCATTATGTGGTAATGATGAAGATTCACGTAATGATGGTGAAGTAGGTTCTCCTGGTCGTGTATTACTAGAATTATTACATGAATATAAACTTGATGGTTACATGATTATGATTTCACGTAAATTTGGTGGTATTAAATTAGGTCAGGGCGGGGTTGCACGTGCATTTAGAAATACTGGACGTGGTGTTATAGAATCCTATTTATCTAGTCAAAAAGAATAGAATTTTTTATTTTCTAAAAAAAGGATGGAGGTTAGTAGTAGAAATAATCATCTTCATCTTCTTTTATATTAGTTTCATATTTTTTATACTGATTATTTCCATTTTTCTTATTTCTTGATTTTCTATAATTAGTGTTATCTGAGTAATCATTGTAGTATTCATTGTACTGTCTTTTATTTCTTAAATGTTTATCTACATTATTATCCACATAACTCTTATTAGAATAATGATATAATTCTTTTTTATTATCTTTAATTTCACTAGGTACTGTAAGAACAGTGTATAAAATGGATATAATTATTGCTATATTTACATATTCTCTTATTGAACTGAATAATGAATATAATAATGAAGCATGTACATTAGTATCTGCATAACCCATAATTAATTCAATTATTCCTACTATAATTAGTATAATTCCATGATGTGTTCCTAATTTTTTAGAAACTAGAGGATATATACCCATTACAATTAAAGCATAACCTATTGTTCTAAGTAAAGTCCAATTAGTAATTGATTCTAAACCTAAAAATATATCATATGGTATAATACCTATAGCACCTAAGAAGTGAATAAGTTCTATAATTAATATCACTACTAATGGGAATAAGAAAAGTGCTCTTGTACTAATATGTGATTCACTTTGTTTTTGAGTTCTATCATATTTTGGATAAGAAGTCCCTCGTTGATAATTATTCCTTGTAGAGTGGTTATTTATTTCAAAAGAATGATATTCATCAGTTTTATCGAATTCAGATATTTTATCTTTAACAGGTTCTTTGAAATATGTTTTTAGAAACTCTGCAATAATAGATGATACAACAGATCCTATAATAGTTCCACTAATACCCATTACTGATGTGAGTACTGCAACAATTCCAGAAATAAGTCCTAATATTAAGATATCTGAAATTTGTGATTTTGATGCCATTAAATTTCACTTCCTTAATATAAATTATTCATTCTTAAGTTTCAATATATATTTTTCATAATTAATAAATTATTTGAAAAAAAAATATATGTCTAAGTTAATCATTTAAAAAAAAAGGGGGGGGAACTACTTAATTCAAGTTAATAAAAAAAAATAGTTTGGAGATAAGTTAGTTATTTTTTATTTATAATATCCTTCTTCTTCTGGAATAAAATCATCTTTAGTTAAATTTCCCATATCTTTAAATTCTAAAGCATTTAATTTATATTGTTCTAATGAAGTTAATTGTTTTTCTTCTTCTTTTCCAATGAGAGTTAATTCCATATTAATATATTTATAATAACTTTTATTTTCTGAATTTGGAGGTAAATCTACTATTTTCAATAATAACCTCTCATTTATTCATATAATTTTAAATATTGTTTTAATTATTAATTATAATAATTATCTAAAGGATATTTTATTTATATATACATATATTTGTAATTAATAACTTCAATAAAATTAGTTTGTTTAAATTTTAAAAGTAGTGTTTAAATTTACAGATTAAAAATGAAAAATAAAATAATTACATTAAAATTAAATATAGTTCTTTGAAAAGTGCAGGAGATGGGATTCGAACCCACGTAGGCCTACGCCAGAGGATCTTAAGTCCACCCCCTTTGGCCAGCTCGGGCACCCCTGCATATAAAAAATTAGTTATTGTTTTTCATTTATACTTTTTTTACAGAATAAATTAAGCCTTAGGGGGGAATTGAACCCTCGACCTATGCCTTACCAAGGCATCGCTCTACCCCTGAGCCACTAAGGCAATTTTTAGTTAAATTAGTTTCTTTAATAAGTGCAGGAGATGGGATTCGAACCCACGTAGGCCTACGCCAGAGGATCTTAAGTCCACCCCCTTTGGCCAGCTCGGGCACCCCTGCATATAAAAAAATTTTAGTTTTTAAATAATTACGTTCTAACCCATATTAGAACAATATTATATTTTAATTAAGTTATATATATACTTTATGCATATCTTATGAAATAAAAATAAATTCAATTAAAAACACATACACATACATTTTTGCAATATTTTCAATAAAATAAGATGGACTATAAAACAAGTTTATAACATAGTAATTTATGTTTTTTAACACATAAATTATTATAATTTATACCAATAATCAATAACTCCAACACGCCTAATTATTCTTATAAACATGAAACTCATTATATTGTAATATAAAATAAGTAAATTTAATATTACTGTAAAAATATATTTACTAACTAACTTGACTAGATAAAATTTTTCATAAACAGTGAGCTAAACTATGCCTAAGAACATAAAAAATAACACATTAAAAGAAATTCTCGATATTATATTATATGAAGCACCATCTACTCAGGATGAAATTGCTGATAAACTAAATATCAGTAGACGTTATGTAACAAAATTACTAAAACCATTAATAGATGAAAATGTAATTAAAAAAGCATATGTTGTGGATTTAAAAAAATTTAATGAAATTTCTGAAAACTACGAAACAGACCACTCAGTACCAGCATATTCTGGAGAATACTTTATAAAAGAAATGTTAAAAGAAATGGGTGAACAGATATGTAAACAATTTGCATGGTCCTTTGAATCAATGAAAACTAATGATATTGACCTTGCACAAAGAGCTCTTGATGAAGATAAAAATACAAACCATATGTATAATAAAATAAAGTCATCAACAGATACTGTTATATCACTAGATCCATATTTTGAATTTAACAATACTATTATGTTTAATGAAATTGCATATGATATGGAACGTATTGGAGACCATATATGTCATATTCCTAAGTTTGTTCTTGAAGAAAATAAGGAAGTGGAAGAACCAGTTATTGACGTTTTAGAAGAAATGTATGAAATGTCAAATACTATGTTTAAAAAAGCAGTGCAAAGTTTTCTTAAATATGACATGAATATTAAAGAAAAAATGGATAGATATGAGAATGAATTAACTAATCTACAAAAATTAGCTACTAAAAAAATTTCAAGTCAGATGGCTAGAGATGATATTAATAAAAATAATTCGACATACTATCTTGTATTATTCAGAGTTGTTAAATCATTTGAACGTATTGGTGATATTTCTATTGAAATTACAGAGGCTACCACACAATTTTATATTGAAAATCAATCAACATTAAATGCTAATAACTTGAAATATTTGAATAATAAAAAATAAATTCACACTATTAGTTCACATTTCTTATTTTTCAAAATTATATTTATTGTATAATTAGATTACTTTCCAAAAGTAATTTTTTAAATAATTATTAACTTAAATTATATTAAAATAATAATTAATTAAATTAATAAAGTAAGTCTAAAGTATTAAAATTAGAATAGATTAATTAAAAATAATGAATGAAGATGAAAAATAGATTAATTATTCATCTTTTAGGATAACTGTAGCATGCCTAGCAGCCCAACATTGAACACAAATCCCCACCGGAAGTCCAGCAGTATGAGTATCAGCCATTTCAACATTTACACCAAGAGTAGTTGTTTTTCCACCAAGACCCATAGGACCAATACCAGTACCATTTGCAATAGAAAGTAATTCCTCTTCAAGATTTGCTAAACGTTCATCATTATTATGTTCAGTAATAGGTCTAAGTAATGCTTTTTTAGCTAATTTCATAACCATATCAGATGATCCCCCAATACCCACACCAATAACTGTAGGTGGACAAGGTTTACCTCCTGCTGATAAAATTGCTTCTTCAAAAAATTTTTTAATTCCATCAATTCCTTCACCAGGTAGAAGCATTGCTAATTTATTATTATTTTCTGAACCAAAACCTTTTGGAAATACTGTTAATTCTAATTCTTCTTCATCAGATAATTCAACATTAATTTGTGGAATACCGTTACCAATATTATTTCCAGAATTTTGTCTAGTTAATGGATCAACAACATTTGTTCTTAAAGGTACTGTTTCAGTTGCACGTTTAACACCATCAATTATTCCTTCTTGTAGGTTTTCCACATCAACTTTTCCTAATTTAACAAAAATTATTGGAAGTCCTGTGTCCTGACACATAGGTATACTTTTTTCTTCAGCAATTGCTATATTATCTAAAATAGATTTAATGTTAAGTTTAGCAATATCACTTTCTTCATTATCATATGCATTCTTTAATGCTTCTTTTATATCATCAGGTAAAACTATAGCAGCTTCTTTATATATTTGACATACTGCATCTGCAACTTGTTCTTGAGTAATCATATTTTACATCCTTAAAAAAATATTTTTTTAGTTATTTCTTATAAAGAAATATGTTAAAACTAAGTATTAAATTTATATAGATAAAGAAGTTGTATTAATAGAAAATAATTTTATAAAAAAAATGTAATTTAAAAAAAAAGAAGATGAAAAGAGGATAATTATATTAACTATATAATTATTCAAGTAAACCTAATTCTTTACTTTGTTGATCTACAAATTCTTGAATTGCATTTACGTGTTTTTCATCTAAGTGTCTGAAACGTTTTTGAACTTTTAAGTATTCAATAACTGGTTTTTTCTCAGATGGTTTTACAGTAATATTTAATTTACCATCCTCTATTTCATAAAGTATCCAAGAATGTGTATCTACTGCTAATTTACCTAATTTAATTGTTTTTTCAGGTGCATAACCCCATCCAGTTGCACATGGTTGTAACACGTGAATATAAGCAGGACCTTTGATTTCTGAAGCTTTTTTAACTTTAGCCATTAAATCTTGTGGATGAGCAATACTTGCTGTTGCTACATATGGAATTCCATGTGCAGCCATAATCATTGCCATGTTTTTCTTAGGTTTATCTTCACCATAACTTACTTTACCTGCAGGAGAAGTTGTTGTTGATGCACCAAATGGTGTTGAACTACTTCTTTGAATACCAGTATTCATGTATGCTTCATTATCATAACATATATAAATTATGTTTTGTTGTCTTTCCATTGCTCCAGATAATGATTGTAAACCTATATCAGTTGTACCACCATCTCCACCAAATACAACAATATTAGTATCTTCTTTTCCTTGTGCTTTAAGTGCTTCTTCTACTCCACTTGCTACTGCTGCAGCATTTTCAAATGCTACATGTATCCATGGTATTTCCCAAGCAGTTTCTGGATAAGGTGAGGTTACTACTTCAAGACATCCAGTTGCAGATACTGCTACAGTATTTGCTCCTAATGCTTTTAAAGCTAATCTTACAGCTATTGTAGCTCCACATCCAGAACATGCTCTGTGTCCTGGTGCTAAGTATTCTTTTTCATCAATGCCATCCATCTTAATCTACTCCTTTAATCCTATCCATTCTACTTTACCAGAAGGATTTTCAGTTTTTTCAATTATTTCTTCAATTTCAGCTGGAGTTATGTCACGTCCACCTAAACCAATGATAAATCCATGTGTTTCATTATCTAATGCAGCAGCTACTTCTAAGTATAATGCTCCACCAGCACTAAATGATACATTTTTATCAATTACAGCGAGTTTTGCATCTTTAACTGCAGCTTCTATAGCTTCTTTAGGGAATGGTCTAAATGATCTTACTCTTACTAATCCTACTTTTTTACCTTGTTCTCTTTGTTCGTCAATTACATCTTTAATTGTTCCACAAATTGAACCCATAGCTAGTAAGATTAAATCTGCATCTTCAGATTTGTATTCTTCTATTAAACCATAGTAACGACCAAATTTATCCCCAAATTCTTTACCTACTTCTTCAATTACAGATTTTGATTTTTCTAATGCTTTTTCTAAGTCATGTCTTAATTCATAGTAGTATTCAGGGTCTGCTAATGTACCAAGAGACATTGGGTCTTCAGGGTCTAAATAGAAGTGTGTTCTTTTAAATTTAGGTAAGAATTCATCAACTTCTTCTTGTGGAATTAAATCTACTGGATCTACTGTGTGTGTTAAGATAAATCCATCTACACATACCATTGTTGGTAGTGATACTTCGGGATTTTCAGCTATTTTGTATGCTTGTAATATTGTATCAAAAGCTTCTTGACCTGTTTCTGCATAAAGTTGTATCCATCCACCATCTCTTTCGGATATGGAATCTTGTTGGTCGTTCCATATATTGATTGGTGAAGATAATGCACGGTTTGCATCTGCCATTACTATTGGTAATCTCATACCTGCTGCTGCAAATACTGGTTCATGCATGTATGCTAAACCTTGACTTGATGTTGCAGTGAATACTCTTACACCTGCACCTGCTGCACCGATTGCTGCACTCATTGCACTGTGTTCAGATTCTACTCTTATATAATTTGCATCTAAGTCACCATCAGCAACATAATCTGCTAATCTTTCAGAAATTACTGTTTGTGGTGTAATTGGATATACTGGTATAACACTTGGTCTTGCACGTTTTACTGCTTCTGATATTGCTTCTGCAGATGATATAACTTTTACAACCATATTATTCCCTCTCCATTTCAATTGCTTTTACTGGACATTCTTCTGCACATATTCCACAACCTTTACAGTAGTCATAGTCAGGATCATATTCTAAATTAATACATCCATCTGGACAGAATAAATAACAGATACCACAATTTATACATTTATCTTTATCTGCAACTGGTTTGAATGTCCTCCAACTTCCAGTTTTATTTTTTCTAGTACTTCCAGGTTCTTTTACAGCTGCTCCTATTGATTCCATAATTTCACCTATTCTCCTTAATTTACTCATTTATATATTTATTATAGATGTATTCTGTAGCTTCAACATTTGATTTTGCTACTTTTCCTTTGAATGTATCATTAATTGTATTTACTAAGGAATCTATAGATACTACACCTGTTTTTGCAGATAAGTAACCTAACATTATTGTGTTTACAATGTTTCTTCCAATAATATCTAATGCTACTCCTGTTGCATCAACTGCATGAGTTTCTACATTTTTTTCTTCTGTGAAAGATAAACTTTCTCTTTCAGAGTTTATTAAAACTGAACCATCTTTTTGTAATCCTGATGATAAATTAACCACATTAGCTAATGTTTCATCTAATACTACCACATATTTTGGTTCGTATATCTGATATCTTCTTCTAATTGGTTTATCACTGATTCTTGCGAATGCAGTTACTGGTGCTCCTCTTCTTTCTACACCAAATGAGGGGAAAGCTTGTGTGTATTTACCTTCTTCAAATACTGCTTTAGCCAAAATTTCAGCTGCAGTTACAGCTCCTTGACCCCCACGTCCATGAAATCTTATTTCAATCATTGAGAATATCCTCCAAAATCATCTCATAAATTATTTTATAGTATGTGAATAAAAATAGTCACGTCTTAGATAAATGTTTGTATTATTAATAGTATTTTTCATCAAATATCTACACTATAATTAATCATATTAAATCATTATATTTTTTAATTATATTCTTTATTATATTTATAATTGTGGTATATGAAATTAGACAATTTGAAAAAAGAGATTAATTAATGAAAAAAATGCAAATATTTAAAAATACATATATATACTAAAAAAAATATGTTTAAAATAATAATGTGATAAATATGAAAATTCTAATAATAACAGGACTACTAGCTAAAGAGGTTATAGAGAAAAAAATAAGAAACTATTCCAAACACGAACTATATTTGAAAGTACTACCTATACCTATTGCTGCATTTATAACACCAAAACTAATAATTTATCACTTAAAAGAAAAAAACATATTACATTCAATCAATACACATAATACTTCACCAATAGATAATATTGATATGATAATCACACCGGGCCTTATGCAACAAGATACTAATGAAATCCAAAGAAAACTAAATATTCCAACATACAAAGGACCTGCTAATGCTGCAGATATTGTGCTTACATTAGACATAGTTGATAATATACAATTATCTACTAAAAAAGCAGCTAATATATTAATTCGTGACCAACAATATAATGAAGCTATGGACATTATAAACAATTATAAAAAAAGAAATAAAACAATTAATACATTACTTCAAAAAAAATCGAATATTCTTATTAATAATTGTCCAACAGGCCCTGATTTTCCTATGCGTGTTCTTGGAGAAATTGCAAATGCACCCACATTAAGTGATGATGAAATACTTAAGAAAGTTGAATATTATATTGATTCAGGTGCAGATATGATTGATATTGGAATGCATGCTGGAGAAAATAATCCAAAACATGCAGGCCATATGATTAAATTAGTTAAAAATAATTTTGACATACCCGTTAGTATTGATACATTAAATCCACAAGAAATAAAAAGTGGATTAAATGCTGGAGCTGACCTTATTCTTAGCATAGATCATGGAAATTATAATAAAGTTATCCAAGATATCAAAGACTATGATGCTAAAGCTGTAATATTACCCACTAATTATTCAAAAAATTATATTCCACAAACACCTATTGAACGTGTAGAATCCTTAGAAAAACTAGATATGTTATGTTCAGATATTACAACTATAGCTGATCCATTACTTGACCCAATTAATAGTCCCTCATTAACACAATCTATTGTATGTTGCTCTATGTATAGACAAAGAAATCCCGAAAAATTATTATTTTTCGGAGTAGGTAATGTTTCAGAATTATTAGATGCAGATAGTAATGGAGTTAATGCTGTATTATGTGGTATTGCAATGGAACTAGAAATAAGCATATTATTCACACCTGAAGCTAGTCTTAAAACAAAAAATAGTATAAATGAATTAAAAACTGCTTCAAGTATGATGTTTATTGCAAAACAAAAGGAAACTATTCCTAAAAATATAGGTATTAATCTTATTCAATTAAAGGATGCATACGATAAAGATGATATTATAATTGATACTAATGATTTACCACATATCCCTGCTGTTGCTGATGGAAAATTTGTACCTGACCTAAAAGGTAGTTTTAAAATTATTATCGAAGATAACCTCATCAAGGCAATTCTTTATCAGAACTACGAGAAAACAGCAGTTATTACAGGTACTACATCAAGAGCAATTTATGAAGAAATACTTCGTAGAAATTTAATTAGTAGAATGGAACATGCAGCATATTTAGGTATGGAATTAGAAAAGGCAGAAATTGCATTAAAATTAAATAAGAAATATGTTCAAGATTTTCCAATATTTTAATAACTTTAAAATCATCAGAAATATTCTAATAAAAAATATATCACAGCAAATACAATAATTTTAATTGTAGGAATTAAAATATAATATCCAAAAAATAGTAACAATATTGAATACTAATAGAAATGGGAGATTAAATATTGACAGAAAATATTTGTACTCAATGTGGAAATAAACATGTAATTATTCATAGAAAATATAATGGACAACGATTATGTAGTAACTGTTTTAAAGATTCCATTGAAAAACAAGTGCTTACAACAATAAAAAAAGAAAAACTAGTTACAAAAGGAGATAAAGTTCTAGTAGGTTTATCTGGTGGAAAAGATAGTGTAGCTTTACTAAAAATACTAAATATTCTTAAAGAAAAGAATATAATTGAACTTGAAGCAGTGACTATAGATGAAGGAATCTCTGGCTATAGAGAAGAAGGAGTTAGAATTGCAAGAGAAACTGCAGCTCAACTCAACATAAAACACCATATAATATCTTTCAAAGATAAATACAATTTCACTATTGACCGTATAATGGAAGAAGAAATGAAAGAAAAAAATCCACAGCATGCATGTACATATTGTGGAGTTTTCAGAAGACAAATATTTAATCAAATAGCACGAGAAGTTAAAGCTACTAAACTTGCAACAGGACATAATCTTGATGATGAAACACAAAGTATACTTATGAATTACATGGAAGGTAATGTTAATAATATGGTACGTATAGGTTATAAAACTCAGTCAAGTGATAAACGTTTCACACAAAAAATTAAACCATTACGTAAAATACCTGAAAAAGAAATAGGATTATATGTTCTAGAAAGTGGTTTTGAAGTTCATTTTGATGGATGTCCATATGCTCATGAATCATTCAGAATGGAAATTGGAGACTTTCTAAGAGAAACTACCCTTAAACATCCGACAATGATGTATTCAATTCTTAATGGATTTGAAAAAATAAAACCTGCAATTAAAAAAGATTACATGACCAAAAAAACAGGACTGCCAAATGGTACTTGTGAAATTTGTGGCGAACCTGCTTCACAAAAAATATGTAAATCATGTAAATTCCTCGAAAAAATACATGAAAAAATAGGAGAATAAATCATGACTATAACACTAATTAATAAAAAAGATAAAAAAGAAATAGAAATTACTGAAAATACAACAGTAGAAGATATATTAAAAAAAGAAGAAATCCCTATTGAAACAGTAGTTGCTAAATTAAATGGTGTAACTGTAACGGAAGATGAAATTGTAAATGATAATGATGAACTTGAAGTAATAAAAGTAATTTATGGTGGATAATACTCATTTATAAAAAACAATTATTCTTACTTATCCACTTCTATAAATTTAAAACTTCTTTTAAATCAATGATAAATTGATTAATATGTTGTTTTTTAACATGAGGCATTAATACTATTCTTATAGCATGAGGATATTCTGCAACTGAAACTTGCCATCCATAATATTTTAATTTTTCTTGTAATATGTCAACATCCATATTATCTACAGTAAATGAAACTAGATTTAATTCAGGTTTATGAATAACATTGACATGATTCATAGTTCTTAGTTTATTGTATGTATAATCAGTTAAATTTATTGTATCCATAACTATTTTTTTATATCCATCCATCCCATAATAATTTAATAAAGCCCATGTAGCTGCTGTTGAAGCACCCGTTCTTGTACCTACAATTGTTGTCTGTTTATCTTTAGTAAGATAAGGTGTTTTAACTGCTAGTTTTTCAAGGTATTCTTTCTTTCTAAAAATAATTCCACCTGATGGTACTGGCGCAAGACCCATTTTATGTGGATCTATAGTCATAGAAGATACACCTTTACATCTAAAGTCAAAGTTTATTTGATTGTTATTTTTATAATTTAAGAAAGGTATCATAAATCCACCTAGTGCAGCATCCACATGTAGATATATATGGTTTGATTTAGCTATTTTTGATATACATGGAATATCATCAATAAGACCCAACTCCGTTGTTCCTGCAATAGCAACCATAGCCATTGTATTATCAGTAATTAATTCTTCCAACATGGAAACATCAATTTTATAATCATCATTTAATGAAACATAGACAGGTTTAATTGAAAACATTGATAAAATTTTCTTAAACGAAAAATGAGCACTTTTAGGTAATATTAACTCAGGAATTCCATCATTTTCTTCCTCAAATAAATATTTAGCAACAGCCATTGCCATAATATTTGCTTCAGTTCCTCCAGTAACAATATGTCCATAAGCATGATCTAAATTTAATAAATTTCCTAAAGATTTAATTACTTCCCTTTCCATCATACTAGTTCCTTTAAATAATCCTTCATCACCCAAATTTGTTTCAATAAACATCTTATAAGCTTCCATACCAATAGGATCAGGTTTAGTACACATAGAACTTAATATTTTACCTGAATCAAAAGTCATATCCAAATCTTGAAAATTAGATAAATCTCTAAAAATATCTTCCTTTTTTCTTCCTTTTTCCCTCATTATTTTACCCTTAAAATAAAAATTGAATTATGATTAGTATAACATAACTTTCACAATCAATATTCTATTATTAAATATGTATCACATAGAATTAAAAATTTACTTTGAAAATAATACTTAAAAAACACTATTTTTTTTACTAAATAAACTAACTTTGAAAAATAGAATTAAAAATTTAGAATTAAAAATTAAAGTATAAAATTAGAAAAATGGGAGGTGAAGAGTGTTTTTATATTTACTCACCATTTAATGTTTTTTTAGCTGCTTCAAGCATGATTTTTTTCTCTACTTTAGCAACTAATCTTCTTATTGTATCAACTGCATCAGTATTTGCAGAAATACTGTCAATTCCAGCTTCTACTAATATTTCCACTATTTCAGGTTTACTACCTGCTTGTCCACAAATACTTGTTGTTACTCCAGCAGCTTTACATTTTTTAATTACACTTTTAATTAATTTAATTACTGCAGGATGTGCTTCAGTGTAATGTTTTGCTACTAACTCATTATTTCTATCTAATGCTAGAGTATATTGAGTTAAATCATTTGTACCAAAGCTTACAAAGTCAAGTCCTTCTTCTATGAAGTCTTCTATAATTATTGCAGATGCTGGTGTTTCTACCATCATACCAAAGTCTACATCTTTATGAGGTTCTAAACCTACAGATTTTGCTATTTCTTTAGCTTGATGTAATTCTTCAGGTTTATGTAATAATGGTAACATTACCCCAATATTAGTATAACCTTCTTCATGTAATTTTTTGATAGCTTTGAATTCAGCTTTGAGAATAGCTGGTTGATCTATTTCTCTTCTGATTCCTCTCCAACCAAGCATTGGGTTAGCTTCATCAGGTTCATTTTCTCCACCTTCTAATGTTTTAAATTCATCAGTTGGTGCATCAAGTGTTCTATACCATACTGTTTTTGGATAGAATACATCAACTACTTTTAATATTCCATCTACAAGAACTTTTACAAGTTCATCTTCACGTCCTTCATCAATGAATTTGTATGGTACTGTTCCTGTTTCTAACATCATATGCTCAGTTCTGAGTAATCCTACTCCATCAGCTCCTGTAGCATGTGCTCTTTTTGCTGCATCTGCCATACTTACATTTACTTTTACATCAGTTACTGTAATTAATGGTGTTGCTACTTGTTGGGTTGATGTTACTTCTTGAGTATTTGCTTCTTCTTTTACAAAGTCCCCTTCATAAACTAATCCTTTTTTACCATCAATGGTTATTTTTGTATTTTCTTTAAGAACTGTTGTTGCTTCACCAGTTCCAGATACACATGGAATTCCAAGTTCTCTTGAAATAATTGCTGCATGACAAGTTACTCCACCTTCATCTGTAACAATACCATTTGCTCTTTTCATAGCAGGTACCATGTCTGGTGTTGTCATGGTTGTTACTAGTATATCTCCATCAAGTATTTTATCAAGTTCTTCTAAGTTTTTGATAACTTTAACAGTACCTGATACTAAACCTGGACTTGCTCCTAAACCTCTTGTGAGAATTACTCTTTCAGAGTCATCTAAAGAAATTCCATCATCAACATCAGTTATATCATCTAATGTTGTAATTGGTCTTGCTTGTAGCATGTATACTTTTCCATTTTCAACACCCCATTCAGTATCCATTGGAGCACCATAATGTTTTTGTATTCTTCTACCAAGAGTTGTTAGTTGTTCAAGATCACTATCTTCTAGAACTTTTTTATCTTTAAGTTCTTCTGGAACTTCTACTTGTACAGTAGCACCTGTTTCTGGATCTTTTGTGAACATGGTTTTTTTGGTATTTATTTTGTATGATTTTATTTCATCATTAACTTTATCATAACGACAAGTATCAGGAGTTACTGTTCCAGACACTACTCCTTCTCCAAGACCCCATGCTCCTTCAATAAGCATTTCTTCTGCACCTGTTGATGGGTCAACTGTGAACATTACACCTGCTTTTTCAGAATTTACCATTTGTTGTACTACAACTGCAATTAATACTTGAGAATGATCAAAATCATTTTCTGCTCTATAGAATATTGCTCTTGCTTCAAATAATGAGGCCCAACATTTTCTTACATTGAATAAAACATCATCTATTCCAGAGATATTTAAGTAAGTTTCTTGTTGTCCAGCAAATGAAGCATCAGGTAAATCTTCTGCAGTAGCTGATGATCTTACAGCTACTACAACATCATCAAAATCCACATTTACACATAACGCATTGTATGCTTCAATTATTACACGTTGGATATCATCAGGAATTTCAGTTGTTGTAATTAATTCTTTAATATCTTCTGCTACTTGTTGTAATTCCGAAGTATTATTAATATCAAGGCCTTCTAGCATTTTATTAATTTCATCAACTATTCCTGTTTTTGTTATGAATTTAAGGTATGTTTCTGAAGTTATTACAAAACCAGGAGGTACAGGAATTCCCGCATTTGTTAATTCACCTAGGTTTGCTCCTTTACCTCCAGCAATAGGAATATCTTCTTTACCTATTTGTTCAAAAAATTCAACATAATTCATATGTAACACTCTTCTTAATATTTATTCCATTATTTCTGAAATTTTATTTATATAACTTATAAAGGATTAAAACTAATTTTTTGAAGGAAATAATTAGTTAAATTCGTGGGTTATATAAATTCCACTATTTATTCTATTATTAAATCCTTTTGTATATTCTTTGTAAAAAGTTATAATTTGTCTATTTAGTATTGAACAAGGTCGTTACCTTTGTCAATTACTAATTTACAACTAACTGGTAATTTCATTGCAGCTCTGTTAAGTGCAGTTTTTGCACTTTCGAAATCTTTTACATTTACATATGCTGTAATTACTCTTTGGTTTGCTCTTACTAAAGCTTCAGAACTAACTGCTTTACCGAAAGCTCCTCTCATACCACTTTGAACCCTATCTGCTCCTGCACCAGTAGCCATAGGATTTTCTCTTACTATGTGGTGTGGGTATGTTCTAATTTTTAATCTGTAACCCATTTTACCAGTTGTTCTTTGTAAATATCTGTTTGAAGCAATCCTTGCTGCTTCTAAAGAATTGTGTGTTAAATGTGTGTGTTCTTTAACTGCTAAACTTACTTCTAATGGAAATTCTTCTGATAAATTACCCATATCATATTGTACAATTTTTGATGCTGGGATTTTTCTAATATATTCTTTTCTCATGTATGGTCTAACCATTTAAATTCTCCTCCTTTTAAATAAAAGATTTTTTTATTTTAAAAAAAATATCTAAAAAATATTAAGTAATAATACAATAAATAGTATTCTTAAAATCAAATTAATCATTGAATGATGTAATTCGAATATACTAGTTTATGATATGTTAAAGATATTATATAAAAATAGTGTTAATAAAAATTCATAGTATAAATAATACTATTATTAAAGTCTAAATAAAACAATTAATTAAACAGAATATCTAGTATTGTTCTAAGAAAACATTCATATAATTTTATTATATAAAAATAAAACATAATATATAATTAATTATTAATATAGGATTTATAATTATGAAAATAAAAACTAAAATAACTTTTACATATATTGAAAATAAATATGCAAAAATCGCATATAACTCATTATATCCAGATAATACTGATTTTATAGAATCTCATGTTGAAGACAATAAACTTATTTGTTATATTGAAAATGAGAAAATAACCAGTGTTTTAAATACTATTGAAGATTTAATTCACTGTGAAAAAATGATAGAAATGACTTCTACCATGATTTAAAAAAAAAATAAGTGGGATAAAAATCCCTATTAATTACTTATTCTTCATCATCAGATAATACTTCAGGAGCTTCTTCAGTTTCTGTTTCTTCTTCTGGTTCTGGTTTTTCATATTCATCTATGAATTGAACTTTTTCAATTTCTTCGATGTTTTCATAGATTTCTCTAGCTACTCTGAATTTAGATAATGTTACTTCTTGTACAGATCTTTGTTCAAATCCTGCTAATTTATCTAAAGTGATTTTTGCTACAGCATCTTCTATTTCAATTTCTGTTTTTTCAACATCTAAAGTTGGATTTCCATAGTATACTTTAATTAATCCTTTGATTTTTTCATCATTGTCTGTAATTGTATCTACTATTTCTAATTCGTATTCAATATCTTTACCTGCTAATTCATGGTTAAAATCTACTCTTACTCTTCCACCATCAATTGTTCTTACAACACCAGGATTTCCTTCTAAGGTTAAAGGCATGCCTACAAATGGTTTAATGTTTTGTTTTTTGAATTCTCTCATTGGAATTAATTGAATTAAACTTGGGTCTCTTTTACCGAATGCTTCTTCACATGGAATAACTACTGTTTTTTTGTCTCCTACTTCTAATTCTTTAATTTCATCATGTAATTTTGGAATTAATTGAGAAGATCCTACTGCTAAAACCATAGGTTCATAGTCTTTGTTTTCATTTTTGATACCTGCTTCTTCAGCAACTTCTTCATATGTAGTATCAAATACATCTCCAGTTTCTTTTACTCTTCCAGTGTAATTTAATTTTACAAAATCTTTTTCATCTATTGGCATATTATTCCATTATCTCCTATTAAATTATTTTTTAAATTAAGTTTAAATTTGTTTAGAACTTCTTTATTTTTATATCCTAATATTCTAATCGTTTGTGGATAATTATTAATATATTTATGTACTTCATCCTTTAAAATACATGCTTCTAAAACACTTAGAATTCTTTGTTTTCTATGACTACTAAATCCAAATGTAATATTTTCTGATAAGTCATTAATACTATCAAAAGGTCTATTATTAATTATATTATCAACGGTACTAGAATCCATAAGAGCTAAATTTAATAAATCATCCCTTGATAAAGAATTAACATTATTTAATAATGTTTTTTCTGCTCTTATATCATGTAGTGGTGCTTGATTCAAATTAATTTCTTTTTCTAACATTGAAATTGTTTCTTCAGGCAACATGTCTGATAAATCATTGAAATCATTATTTGATACTTTTTCACGTATCTTAGTACCACTTACATTTTCTAATCTTGGAATAAAAATAAATTTATCCTTATAATCAAAATTAAGTTTTGTTAATGATTTAGATAGGGATACAATAACATAATCATCATTGTTTAATTTCCCTTCGAGTAACACTTTTTTATCTTCCATAGAAATAATTTTATATGGTTTTGGTGCTACACCCTTACCATTATTTATGTAATCAAGTATTATTTTAAATTTAGGGTCATTACTAATATAACCTCTTGGAATATAATCAGTATTTAATGCTTTGAACATTAATGACAAACAAAGTGAATATTGTCCAGAACCCATAATTCCCATAGGTGGTCCTTCTACAACAATATCTGCACCCACATCTATTGCAAGTTGGGCTCTTTTTCTTCTATGTAATATATATGGTAAACCTCTACCATTACGTTCAAAAAGACCCGGTATAATTGCAACAAATAAACATTCAGGATGTAAACGTTTAGCTTCATTCATACAAAATAAATGTCCCTTATGTAAAGGAGAATATTCTGTAAAGTCTGCAATCACAGGAGTTATATTTTTTTTATCCAATATTTCTAAGCCATGTAATTTTAAATCCTTGTAAAATTGTTTTCTATCATTCATCAAATTATTCTCAACAAATTCATCAATTTCCATAAACAACCAACACTAAATTAATAATATAAACTATATAAAAAAAGTTATGTTTAAACTAATATAATAAATCTTTTTTAGAAAGAGAATACTTATATAGAAATAATACAACTAAAAAAATAGGATGTGCATTAAATGGGAAATATTATACTAAAAAATTGTAAAACAATAGATAATAATATAACAAACCTCATTATTGAAAATGGAAAAATCAAAAATATAAAAAATTCATTACTACCCTCTGATAAAACCACTGATAAAATTATGGATATTCATGAAAATATAATTATTCCTGGCCTAATTGACACACATGTTCATCTAAGAGACCCTGGATTAACATATAAAGAAACATGGGAAAGTGGAAGTCAAGCAGCTGCACATGGAGGATACACAACAATAATAGATATGCCCAATACAATACCCGTCACAGATACACGAAACGCATTTCTAGAAAAAAAAGAAATAGGCAAAAAAAAATCATATGTTGACTTTGCACTACAAGCAGGAGTAAAAAGTCAAAAAGATGTTGAAGAGATACAAAAAGAAAATCCTGCAGCATACAAAATATTCATGGACTTACATACAAATAAAGAACTAGATGAAATGTTTAGTTTCATAAAACAAACAAACAAACCACTATGCCTACACTGTGAAGATAAAACAATAGTCGATTATAATATAAAAACACTAAGTAAAAATCCTGAAAATAAACATAAAACAATAACATATAGTTATGCAAGAAGTGCACTGGCAGAACTCATAGCAGTAAATAGAGCAATTGAACTTGGAAAAAAATATGACTTACAACTACATTTATGTCATATTAGTACAAGACAAACACTAGAACTTATACATGAAGCAAGAGAAAAAATAAACATATCCATAGAAGCCACACCACACCACATATTCTTAGATAATAATACATACAATACATATGGTATAAAAGCAAAAACAAATCCTCCACTAAGAGATAAAAATCATAATATAACATTAAATAATCTAAGTGAATTTGATAGTATAGGAACTGATCATGCACCTCACACAATAGAAGAAAAAGAAAAAGACACATGGACTAGTGCTGCAGGAATTCCAGGACTTGAAACAACATTAAAATTAATATTAACTGAAGTAAACAATAATAATTTAACATTACAACAAGTGGTAAATCTACTAAGTACTAATCCTGCAAAAATATTTAAAATTCCAAATAAAGGACAAATAACAAAAAATTATGATGCGGATATCACAGTACTTGATATGAAAGAAACTGGGAAAATTAACATAGATACATTCTACACCCATGGAAAATACAGTCCATTTGAAAATAAATCATACAAAGGAAATAATATTATGACTATAAATAGAGGAAATATTATCTGTGAAAATGATGAAGTATACAAACATGATACAAAATACATATATTAAAAAATAGAATAAATATTCCCAAATATTTCCTTTTTTTTATAAATAGAATATCTTATAATCAAAAAAAAATTAGCTTATTTTATAATATAGAACTAGATTTTAAAATAAAAATTAGAAAATTGAAAAGTAAAAAATAAAGGAAATAAATATAAGGTTTAAGTTTCCATAGTAAGAACTTGTTCCTTTTTATTATTTCCTAGTAAAAAAGTACAATAGTTCTTTGAATAAAGTAATGCAGGTCGTACCTTGTCTACCTAAGTAATACAGATCGTACCTTGCCTACCCTATTTCTAAACTATTTTAAAATATTTAATACTTTAAAGTTTACTTGGAAAACTTCAGTTTATACTTATGTAATACATCATATATAAACTATACCCTTATATTGCCCTTATTTTATAAACGTAATCATCTTACTTATAAAGCAGGGTTGATTAAGTCACGTTCACCGCTAGGCATGAATTCTCTGATTGCACCTTTTGCGATTGCTTTTCTTGGGTGAGTCCAATCGAATTTGAGGTGTTTATCTGCAAATGCTACTTTGATTAGTGGGTTAAGTGCAAATGCATCTCCTCTTGCTGCGTGAGGTGCTTGAGCGATACCTGCATATTCAGGTTGGTGACCTACGTTCATTGCGTAGTTAGGGTAGTTAGGACCTCTTAATTCGTGAATAAGTCCTTCGTCACTTCTAATGGAAAGTGAGTTGGATGATCCACATTGATCTTGTAAGTCGTAACCATAGAATCCTAATCTGCTGTGTCCTTCTTTGTGTAATAATTGACTTAAGTACCATCCATTTACACCTGCGTTTGAGTTAGCAGTTGCGAATGCTACGGAACAACCTGCACCTGCTGCAAGTACAGCTGCTCTTTGTGATCCACCAAAGTGGTCTTCTAAAGCTGCAGGGATTTCGTATTGTTCTAATCCGTATAATGTTACTTCACTTGCAATGTCTCTTACTACATCAGAGGTTGCTTCAGCTTGACATAATCCACCGAATTTGTTTTCTACATAATCTTTACCGTAGTAAATGAAGTCGTCTAAGATTTCATCTGTGTATGCTGCAGTAGCATATTGTGTGAATCCTACACCACCAGACATGTATGA
This sequence comes from Methanosphaera sp. WGK6, assembly GCF_001729965.1. Classification (NCBI taxonomy): domain Archaea; kingdom Methanobacteriati; phylum Methanobacteriota; class Methanobacteria; order Methanobacteriales; family Methanobacteriaceae; genus Methanosphaera; species Methanosphaera sp. WGK6. The sequence continues at coordinate 21,208 of NZ_JRWK01000005.1, forward strand.
ACCTAACCATACTTGGTCATATAATGGTGCTGCTCCACCAATAACTTCTAAAGTTACTTCTGCAGGATCATCGGTTACTCTGCTTGCTTGTACCATATCAGAGAATGCACCAAAGGTTACACCTCCAGGTTCATTAGGTCCTCTTGCTCTTCTTGATGGCATTGCAGATGCCATGGAGATAACGTCTGCGTGTTTTGCTGCGTATGAGAAATCAGCAATAGCTGCTTCTCCTGCACATAATTTGTATGCAGAAATGAAACTCATACCAATTTGCATAGCAGACCATCTTGAGGTTGTACCTCCGTCACAAGCACGTACTACTAAAGTAGGTACTCTACTTACTTGGTATGTTTTTTTACCTATGTATTTTTTAAGCATTTCAGCTTGTTCTTCAGGGAATTCTTTGTTGATGTCAATAACGAATCTTTGATCTAATTGATCTAATAAGTCATCGTCTCCAGTGAAGATTTTTGCGTAGGAATCTGTAACTAATCCAGGGTCAACTTCTACCATGTGTTCTTGTACAACTGCTCCTCCAGGGAGTGCGTGGTTGATTGTTTCTAAGTATTCGTTGATTGTTTCAGGAGTTACTTCTACACCTAATCTGTGTTCAAGTACTCCGTGAGCTGTATCCATACCTACAATTACTGTTCTTTTTATATCGTCAACTAATTGTTGGATAGCAGAGTTGTTACAGAAGTGAAGGTCGTCTCCTTCTACGTATGTGTCTGTTCCAGATACTTGGTATGCCATTAATTTTCTTTGTCCAAGAGGTACACCTATGTCTGGGTTGTAGAATGGTAGTCCGTCACGTTCTTCCATTGCTTTTACTGCTTCTTCATTGAATTCTCTTTTTCTTGCGGATTGTTCCCATCCACCATAGCAGTAGAATTTAGTGTTTTCTTCTTTAGGGTCTTCATCGAATTTTTCTTGTAAAGCCTTTAAGAATAATTTTTTATCATTATCCATTAGTTACCACCTAATTTACTTTGTAAATCTTTATTGAATACATCTATTCCATATCCACCTTCAGTTCTTGCAAAGTGTACTTCTTCTACTACTTTGATAACTTCAGCGTCGTCTCTTAAACTTACGTTGTCGTTTCTGTAGATGGTTGTGATGTTTTTGAGTTCTTCTTCTGGTAAAGGTTCTCCAACATCAACTGGTTCGTCAAGTTCTACTCCTACTTGATCTTTTACGTATACTACGTGACCGGTTTCTTCATCGAATACATATCTTTGTAATGCGTCGAACATTAAACCGTTTTCATCAAGTCTTAAAGAGTGTCCGTGTACGGTTGCTCCTCTTAAACCTGTTTTTGCTGAATCGAAGAATTCGGATTCTAATAATAATTTTGAGGTTTCTTCTAAGTCAGATTCTCTCATTTCAATTACTTGTCTTCCTGAGAGTGTACCTGTGTCTACTCCTCTGAATCTTCTCATGTATGATCTTGCTCTGTCGTATGGTTGAGCTGGTGCATTATACATGGAATCTGCGAATTGTATGTATCTTACACGAATTCCTTTTTTAGCTCCGTCGATTGGTTCTACGAAGTCTTTCATTGCATCTTCTTCAAAGTCCATTTCATCAAGAGGTGGGTGTACTGTTTTGTAACCTTCTCCTGGGTTTCTGTGACTTAAAAGTTTTACGATGTCATCATCTGCAATAGTTCTTAGTTTTTTAAGTTCATAATCTGGATTCATGTGTTTTTTACGGTTTTCTGCAATAACACTTTCTCCAGGGTAATATTGTACGTCATATGCCATTTACAATCACCTGATATATCTTATAGTTTCTGATGATTTTGCATTTGGATCAACTAATCCGATAAGTCTTGAATCTATTTTATCTTCGAAACCTTGTCCATATTTCATATAATCTGAAACTGATGTGGTTGTCTTTGTAAAGATACCTACTGACACATTATATCCAAAGTTCAAAGTTTCATCTAAAATATTATTGACTTCTGTTACAAAATCTTCAAGATTGTCTAATTGGACTGTTAAAATAATTTCACCAACAGATACGCGTAGTGGAACTTCATTACCATTTATATTAATAGTTTTTCTATCTGTGTGATTTACTGGTTCTCCTCTTGCAGGACCCATAGTAACCACTGTAGGTAATGATTCACCATTAATTAAAACTCTTAGAATTCCATCTAATTCCATTATTTGGCTTAAGATAGTTTCAGTAGTTTTTGGTTTTAGAATCCGATCTGGAAATATTTTCACATCGGTTGCTTTGATAACATTTATTTTTGTTTCATCTACATCTGTTGACATTTTTTTAACTTCCATAATTAGATTTTATCTTTTATTTGACTAGCTCCTTCAGCAACATATTTTACTGGTTCTCTTAAGTTATCTACACTACTGTATACTTCTCCAACTAATCCGGATGTAGCTTCTACAGAGAACATCTGTGTACCTGCATCTAAGGACATAGCTGCTGCGTTACATGGTATAGCGTAACCTTTACTGTGTCTTGTTACTACGTGGTTACCGTTGAAGATACCAGGTCCTCCACCACCGTAAATACCGTGTGAGAAGAAACTCATACCTACTCCTGTACCCATTACTCTACCAAAGTCTACTCCAGGTAAACCTGCTTCGTATTCTAAGATATCGTTAAAGTATAAGATAGATGATGCAATACCTTGAGCTGCTCTTGCTGCACCTACGTTTACAATGGTAGCTGCGATAAGACCTGCTGCTGCATATGCATTCCATAATGCCCAGTCAACTGGTTCATATAATTTGTATCCGGAAGGTAATGTTTCTTTTACTTTGATTACTCCGTCATCTAATGCTCTGGATAATAAAGCTATTATTACATCTCCAAGAGTACCTTTACCGTTTTCTTTTACTAAGTCATAAACTAAGTTGTTTGCGTTTAATCCTTGGAAAGCTAATCCTAAGAGGTGGCTTCTTTCGAATGCACCTATTGCATCACCCATTTCGAATGTTGCAGTTTGTTCGAGGATTGAAGATAAAGCTACTGCGTTAAGAGTATTTTTCTTTGTGATAGCTACTACGTGGTTTGCACCAATGTTTCTTAGACTGTAACCTAAACCTTCAAGGTGAGTTGTTTGACCTAATAAAGTGGTTAATGCTCCGCCTAATTTTACATTGTGTGGGTATCCACCCATAGCTGCTGTTTTAATTTCAGAAGCTTGATATTTGTTAATATCGAATGTATCAAGAATTGATTGAACTAATGCTGCTCCTGTTGCTAATGGTGCTACTGAGTAATCTCCAGCAATGTCTAATCTTGAGGAAGGAAGTTGTACTAATACTTGTTTTCCATCGTTTAAGATTTTTAAATTGAAATCATCATCGTCACTAACTTTTAAGATTTTAGTCATTTTGTCAGCAATTGCATCTGCATTGTCAACAATGTCTAATTCTAATTCTCTTCCAGGAATAAAGTTAGCTTTTCCACCGTATGCTCCGTTTGCTAATGATTTTTCAATACCTGCTAAGTTTACAGCAACGGAACGCTTAATTTCTTGTATAATACTTTTTATTGTTGGGTTTACTAATGGACTTATTGCTTCTAGAGGTACTTGTTCTTCTAAAATTTTTCCATCTACCCCATACAAATCTATTTTGTCGTCATATGTTGGCATTTATATGTACACCTCTTAAATTATATTCATTAAGAAATGAAAATATCATATTCATTCCGGGTTTGTATTTCCATAAATCTCTTCTAATTTCACAATTATAATACTTGTTACAGCTCATCAAATACTTAGTTGGTAAAAATATTTAATGAAACAAGATTATAACCACGTGTTTTTACATTAATTTAAATTAATAATGTTTTATGTGAAAAAGAATTCAATTTAACCAATTGATTGAATTTTTTGGATTAAATTTAAGTAACAGAAATATACCCCTCCAACTGTTATCTAAAAATACATTTCCTTAATTGTGCTCAAATATTCATACAAAGAATAATACTCCTAATATCCTATAATACTCCAAATGTAATTAATTTACATAATTATACAACTTAGGATGTAATTTAATAACCGTTTATTAGTACGTTTAATTGACATAAGTAATACAAAATATAAACATTATTATGAATATTTTATAATACCCTATGTATTTGTAATAAATATTCTTACAATTGAAATATATATTAAGAATAGACATATAAATGTTTTTAATTTTTATTTTGAAAAAATAAAACAAATAAACTATAATGAATTTTTTTTAAGTCCAGTAATCACTGAATTAATTTTAGTTATATCTAAAAAATATTCAAGATACTTTATTAATAATAAAATTAACTTAAATTCAATTGATGTTAAATTAGATGGAGATAATAAATGATAAAAATCATGATAAATAATATTGAAGAAAGAAATTTTTCTGGAGAAGACATTGCAAAAATACTTCTTGAAAAAAATGAACGTAAACTTAACATACTATATGAGAAAGCATCAACTATCCATAAACATAATCATAACTCAATATCTCTTGAAACTTGCATATATTATCCAACAATTTATAAAATTAAAGATAATTGTCCTACTTGTGGTTATAAAACACCTGAATCTAAAAAAGAATATAATCCAAAATATATTCAAAGTATTGTTAATCATAATTTAAGAAAAATATTTGACTATAACATAACTGCAATTAATTGTTATAATAAAGGAACATCTAATTTTTTTGAATTAGAAAACATTCTTAAAATATTAAAAAACTATGATATACCACTAAATTTAAAATTAAATAATCTTTCCAATTATTATAAAATTAACAATCATCATATTAACTCATTAATAATAGATTCTAGTTTAACAAATCACAATAGATATAATCAAAGAAACCTTGCAGAAAATAAGAAGCAAATAGATAAACTATATAAAATAATAAACAGTACTTCTAAAATTAAGATAGTATGTGAATTTATGATTAATAATTGTGAAACACATATAGACTTAAAAAATACAATTGACAATATTATAAACATTAACCCAGATACAATTGAAATTGTAGGCTATGATCCATTTTATGATTCACCATATGAATATAATCCCCAATACTCCCTCATGTATTTGAGAAAAATTATAGCAATATTACGTATTATATTTCCAAAAACTAATTTAAAAATTAAATATGCTTCAAATAAAAATAATGACTTCAACAATATTTTAAAAATAGGTGTGAATAAAATTAGTGGTATTTACACAGATGATACACAACCCCAATTATTTAATATAGATAAAATTAATGAATTTTTATAAAAGAATTTTTAAATGAAATAGAAAATAAGAATTTGATAAAAAAATAAAAAGTATAGATTCATTAGTCAAGATAAACTCTCATACTATGATTCTATTCCCTATTTGTATTATTTTAGTCATAATTTGTTCAAGATGCAACAAACAATATGTAAAATACAATACCCTATTGTTTAAACAAACTAATTAATATTTGAAAGAAAAAAAGAATAAGATTGGAAAATCTTATTCTTAATATACACTCTTCTTTAGAAGATTGTATTTTTAGATATTACTTAGACTTTTTTTACTAAGTTACCCATGTGATCATATACTTCTACAGTAGATAATTTCATTTGGGTATCTAATTGGTGAGTAGCACATGAAAGACATGGATCGTATGCACGAATAACCATTTCCATTAAGTTGAAGATTTTGTCGTCAACTTCTACTCCAGGTTTTATGTAGGTTTTTGCTACTTGTTGAATACCCATTTCCATTGCTGGGTTGTTTTGTACTGTAGCTACTACAATATTTGCTTTGGTTACTAAACCGTTTTCATCAGTTTCGTAGTGGTGGGTTAAAGTACCTCTTGATGCTTCTACGATACCTACACCTTTACCAGTGATTTGTTCACGGTCGATAGCTCCAGGACGTTTTTCTCCACTTAAGTCTCCTTCAAGTCCATCTACAGCTAATTCTGATGCTGCAACTAATTCGATGAGTCTTGCTGGGTGGAATAATAATGTTTCTTGAGCGTATCCAAAGTTGTCTCTGAATTCATTTAATAATTCTTGTGCTCTTTCTGCTGGGTCAGGCATTTTTGTACATACGTTAATTCTTGATAGAGGAGCTACTCTGTATACACCTTCAGGGTATCCTATATCTTTAATGTATGGGAATTTTAACCAGGAGTATGGTTTTACGCCTTCAGCTATGTAATCGGTGTAATCTTGTGATCCGAATTCTGCATATTTGTTTCCTTCATTATCACACATTCTTACGTTACCGTTGTACATATCCCAACTTCCATCTTTTTTGTTAACTAATCCACAGTGGTATGTGTTAACGTAACCTAATGTTTTGATTAAATCCATATTTTCTTCGAAAATAGGTTGAGCAGCATCCCAAGTATCATATGAAAGTTCAAGAGCTCTTTGTGCTTTTACTAAGTTATCTTTTTGTTCTTCATCGGTTAATTCTGTGGTAATTCCACCAGGAGTGTTAGATACTTGGTGAATTGGTCTTCCACCGACTGCAGCTACAATATCTTGTGAATTTCTTCTTAATTCTAAAGCTTTTTTAGCTAATTCAGGAGCATCTTTAATGATTTGGAATACGTTTCTGGTTTTTCTGTCACTTCCACCTATGAAATCAGGTGCAGATAAGAAGTAGAAACTTAATGTGTGTGAGTGCATTACAGAAGCCCAGTTCATGATTTCTCTCATTTTGTAAGCTGCTGGTGCAATTTCATCATCATTATATCCGAATATTTGATCACATGCTTTAGCTGCTGCTAAGTGATGTTGTACATCACAAATACCACAGATTCTAGGTACGATTCTTGGTACTTCTTCAATTGGTCTTCCTTGTAAGAATTTTTCAAATCCTCTGAATTCCATTACATGTAATTTTGTATCTTTTACATTTCCTTCTTCGTCAAGATCTACGGTAATTTTTGCGTGACCTTCAATTCTTGTAACAGGTTCTAATGTTAATTCTACCATTTATGTTATCCTCCTAATCTAGTTTTTAAGTTTCATTGGGATTAAAGCTGATGCTAATGTGTATGTGTAGAATGTTCCTACAATATCTTCTACTTGTTCAGCAACTGCTTCAGGGTCTACTGTTTTATCTTCTTCTACTCCAAAGTCAGATGAGATAGCACTTATCATTTTTGCACCTGCATCTAATACTTTGTCAGTAGGTCCGTAACATCCACGGCATGGTGTATCTACTGTTGGACATTGTGCTCCACATAATGGACGTGTTGCTGGTCCTAAACAGATGATACCTTGTGGTACAAGACATAAGTCTTTGTCTGTTGCTCCAACTTCCCATGGTCTTTTAATGGTATCCATTGCCATACCCGTAGGTGGTTTTTCTCTTTCACATACATCACAAAGGTTGTTATCAGGTATTTCTACTGGTTCACCTTTTACTAATGCAATTATTACTTGAGCAATTACATCAGATTTTGGTGGACAACCAGGTAATGCTGCATCTACTTTGATTACGTCAGATAATGGTCTTACTCTGCTTTCTAAGTGTGGTACAGATTCACTAGGTATGATTTGATCAGGGTTTACAGTAGAGCATGAATTGAAGTATGCTTCTTCTTCTAATTCTTGAACTGTGTGTAAGTTACCTAATCCTGGAATTCCTCCAAATTCAGCACAAGTTCCGTATGCAATTACCATGTCAGCTTTTTCTCTTAAGATTTCTGCTAATTCACGGTTTTCTTCATTACGGATTCCACCTTCAATTAATAAGATGTCCATGTGTGGAATTTCATCATATTTTGTATCCATTAATACTGGGCTGAATTCAAATTCAGTGAGTTCTAATACATCTAATAATAATTCGTGTAAATCTGTTAATGCGATGTGACATCCAGAACATCCACCGAGCCACATTGTTCCTATTTTTACTTTATCTGCCATGTACTTATGCCTCCTGTGCTAATTGTGCTTTGAGTGGTGAAGGACCTAATTCTTCTATTTCAGCAGTTACTCTTCTGATTGTAGAAGCAAATTTTTCACCTTCAGAAGCTGAAATCCAGTCATGTTGAACTCTTTGTTTTTCAATTCCAAGTTCATCTAATAATCTGTAAACTAATCTCATTCTTCTGTCAAATTTATAATTACCTGCATCGTAGTGACAGTCACCCATGTGACATCCACCAATGAATACTCCGTCTGCTCCTTCTCTTAGAGCTTTGAGAACAAATTGAGGTTCAATTCTTCCAGAGCACATTACTCTGATCATTCTTATATTAGGTGGGTATTGCATCCTTGATGTTCCTGCGGTATCTGCTCCACCATAGCAGCACCAGTTACAACTGAAAACGATTATTTTGATATCGTCGTTAGCCATATTTTTTCCTCCTATTTAAAAAACATGATTATTTTTTCAAATAATCTAACTCATTTTATCATCTAAATGATTTCGACATTTAAATTAATATTTAAACACGTGTTTATTGTACTGTTTTTATTATTAATAATAAGTTGAAGTACAATATTAAAAAAAATGTACAAACTAAAATAATGTACAATATTATATCACTATTACTATTATTATAAAGGTTGTTTAAAAATAAGAACCGTTAAGTTTAAATATAATGAACTAAAATTTTGTCTATTTTAGGTTAATATAAATAAAAAAAATAAATAAAAAAAACAATTATAATATCTTTAAAAAGTAATTAAAGCGATTAAAACTAATTTTATTTTTTGATAATATAAATATAAAATACCTAAAAATTTAGGGATACCTAAAGAAATATTATGATAAATTATTACAATTACACATACCAAAACACAAGCATTACACAAATAATACAGGCAATTAAATATAAAAGAAATAATATAACACTGTTAATTAAGATATAACATTGTTAAATAAACCCATTTAAATAACAGTGTTATATAACACGAATTAAGTATAAAAGATAAAAAATATAGAAATTAAATTACATTAAAAGAAAATAAAAAGATATTAATTTAGAAAAATATTTTCTTATAATAAATATTATTTTTTAAATCTAGAAAATAATTCGGTGATTAAATGCTACTTGAAATTAAAGACTTAGAAGTAGAAGTAGAAGGAAAAAAAATACTAAAGGGAGTTAATCTCAATATAAATGAAGGTGAAACACACGTATTACTTGGTCCAAATGGTGCAGGTAAAAGTACTTTATTCATGACAATACTTGGATTTCCAAAATACAAAGTTACAAATGGAAAAATATTTTACAAAGACCAAGACATTACAAACTTAGAAACTCATGAAAGAATCAAACTAGGACTAGGAGTAACATTCCAAAATCCACCAGCAATAAGAGGAGTTAAATTAAAAGATTTACTCAAAATTGAAGATGAAAAACATGAATATAAAACAGATGAAGAACTTACAGAAGAAGTACTTGCATTAGGTGAAAGACTAAAATTAAATGAAAATTTCTTAGAAAGAGATGTTAACCTAGGCTTTTCAGGTGGAGAAGTAAAAAGATCAGAATTACTCCAATTATTAGCACAACAACCTGATTTCATAATGTTCGACGAACCAGATTCCGGTGTTGATATAGAAAATGTTGAACTAATATCCAAAGAAATCAGCACTCTTCTAGATCAAAACAATGAAAATAGTGAAAAAAGTGGATTACTAATAACTCATCTTGGTTACATACTTAGATTTGTAAAAGCAACACATGCCCATGTATTAATCGATGGAAAAATAAACAGAACAGGAAAACCTGAAGAAATAATGAATGATATAAGAACATCCGGATTTGGAGATGCATAAAATGGTTTCAATTAAAGATAAAGCAGAAAAAGCAGCAAATAAAAAAGCAGCTGTTGGTGCTGATGTAGATTTAGATGAATATCATGCATCAGACATAGACGCACATGAACATCTTGATTCATTAAATGATTTAACTAAAAGTGACAAAGAAACCCTCACCAGTGTAGGAATAGAAATTGATGAAAAAGAAAGAGCAGCATCATTCCTACAAATGGACCAATCAGAAGTTTTCGTAAATAATATGTTCCCAGGAGTAGAAGTAATGGGAACTGCACAAGCATTAGATAAATATGATTGGCTACAAGACTATATGTGGAAAGCTGTACAAGTAGATGCAGATAAATACACAGCAACTACAGAATTAGGAGAAACAAGTGGATACTTCATAAGAAGTGAAGAAAATACCAAACTAGACATACCTATTCAAGCATGTATGTACATCGGTGACGATGCAGTAAGACAAACTGCCCATAACATAATCATAGCTGAAGAAAATTCTGAAATAAATATTATCACAGGATGTTCAACAGCAGCCCATGTAGATAATGCTGCACATATTGGAGTATCTGAATTCTACCTTAAAAAAGGAGCTAAAATAACATTCACCATGGTACATAACTGGGCTAAAGAAGTAGATGTTAGACCTAGAACTGGAGTTATAATGGAAGACAACAGTACATACATATCAAATTATATACTAGCAAATCCAGTTAGAAACCTACAATCATACCCTACCGCTTATGCTAATGGAGAGAACTGTAAAGTATTCTTCCAATCAATTCTTGCAGGAAAAGAAGATTCATTAATAGATCAAGGATCTAGAACAATACTTGAAGGAAAAAATTCACAAGCTGAAATGATTACAAGAGCTATATCTGAAGATGAATCCACCATCATAACTAGAGGTGATTTATTAGGTAAATCACAAGATGTTAGAGGACATCTAGAATGTATGGGATTGATATTATCAGATGATTCAAAAATATATTCAATACCTGAACTTAGAGGTGAATGTACAAACATGGAATTATCACACGAAGCTGCAGTTGGAAAAATAGCTGAAGATGAAATACAATACTTAATGGCTAGAGGTTTAACTGAAGATGAAGCTGCATCTATGATTGTAAGAGGATTCCTAGATATCGATATTAAAGGATTACCTGATGAATTAGCTAAAGAAACCAAAAAACTCATGGAAATGAGTATGGAAGGAATGTAATACATTCTTCCCAACATCCTTCTTCTTATTCTAAAATATCACATACAGAATACTTTTTTTTGAATTTTTGTAATATATAATATAATAAATCAAATTTAAACTACAACTATTATTATTTGTAATAATTTATGACTTTAAGAGAACATTCACTAAACTAATAAAAAAATAGATTATTACATGATAAAATAACTTGAAAATAAGATAAAGAATGTCTAAAAAAAAGAATATTTAAAAAAAAATAGGATAATCCCAGAGATTATCCTCCTGTTTCCCTGAAATTATCCTGAAATAATTATAAATTCACCGACTTTTTCAACTTTACCAAATGGTACACTTAATAAGTCACCATTACGTTTAGCACCTTTAACACTGACATTTCTTTCACTATCAGTTTTAATAATTATTTCAGTAATTTTACCAGTTCTTTCATCGATTGTTAATTCTTCTAGTTGTCCTAGAATACGTGCACTATTAGTTGCTACTTGATATCCTGCAATATCATTCCATAATTTTTCTTCGCCTTTGATTAATTCCCTTTCTGTCATACATGTCCACCTAAATGTTTTATCATGTTACCTGGTTGATAATAATATAAATATATCTCTATTTTATAAACTATATAAAATTTGTTAATAAAATATTATCCTTTTTTAATATAATGTTCCGATAAATTCAAATCATTAAGTGTATTTATATTAAATGCTAACTCCACATTTTTAGATACATAAATAGTTTGATCTTGTTCTTCATTATTTGCTAACAATAAATTAACTCCAGTAGGTACTAAACCTTTATATACAAGAGTAGGTGTTATTTTATATTTTTCAAACAAATAATCAGGAACTGAAACACACATTGCTGGTTTGTTTCTCTTATAATAATTTTCCAACACATCACTTAATTGATCAGAAGTAATAAATGGTAAATCAGCGACAATAGTCATGACAACCTCATTTTCTTCAACATATTTCCTATTAGATAAAATAGCTGATAAATCTTCAATATAACCTTTACCTTCAGTATTCACTATTCTCACAGGAAATTTTTTTACATAATCTGCAGTACAGGGAGTATTTTTACTTACAGCTACTAATATTTTATCAACATATTTACAACCAACTAAGGCATCAATTACATAGCTTATCATTGGTTTCATATTAACCTTAATCATTGGTTTTTCATAATCCAAATCCATTCGAGTACCTTTTCCACCAGCCATAATTAATGCAGTTGTCATATTATTATCCCACTTATCCTTTTTCTAATATTATATTTATATAAACTGGCTATTAAATATTATAAATCACTTCTCACTATTTTTTAATACATCTAAAAATTAAATTATTTGAAAAATACAATAAGATTAATATAATTATAACAATAATATAAACAAATACAAAAAATTATAGGAAATAAGAATATCATGTTAGAAAATTTGAAAACAGCACTTTTATTAGGTATAATGTCAATATTACTTGTAATAATTTGTGGATTCATAGGTGCAGTTTTAAACTTTGGCCGTGTAGGTATACTTATTGGATTATTATTTGCAATTATTATGAATTTTGTATCCTACTTCTATTCTGATAAAATTGCATTATCTTCATATAATGCTAAACTTGTATCAGAACAAGAATCACCAAATTTACATAGAATCGTCTCAGATTTAGCAAAAAATGCCAATATTAAAAAACCAAAAGTAGCAATAATTCAGTCAAACGATCCAAATGCTTTTGCAACAGGACGTAATCAGAATAATGCAGTGGTAGCTGTTACTACAGGACTTCTTCAAATGTTAAATGAAGATGAACTTAGAGGTGTATTGTCACATGAATTAGGTCATATTCGAAATAAAGATATCCTAATTAGTTCCGTGGCAGCAACTATTGCAGGTATTATTGTAGCTATTGCTGATTGGGGACGCTTTGCAACAATTTTTAGTGATGATGATACAAGTACTCTTATTGGTACCTTATTAATAGCAATTTTAGCACCTATTGCTGCAACAATTATTCAATTAGCTATTAGTAGAAATAGAGAATATAAAGCAGATGCAGTTGGTGCTGAAATTTGTGGTAATCCTTTAGCACTAGCTAGTGCTCTTAGAAAAATAGAATTTGGTACTATACAACATCCTATGAGTAATGCTAAAAGTACTGATGCTCATATGTTTATTATGAATCCTTTTGGAAATGCTTCAAGTAAAATTAAAAATTTATTTTCAACACATCCTAGTACAGCAGATAGAATAAAAAGATTAGAAAATATGGTTGGAAATTAATTTATCATTCTTTTTTTATTTTTCTTTTTTATTTATTGAAATTCTTTCTTGCATTATACACATACCTTTTCTAGAACCTCCTACAGGATTTATTGGAGTTCCAAGTGAGTTCATACATCTTGCAACCATCAGAGCACCTAATGCAAGCCCATCAGAGGTAAATATAATATCATTAACTTGAGTAGATATATATTTTTCAATAAGTTCTGGTTTTTTCCCAGTGATTCCTGCTCTTCCAGTTATTCCCAGTGTTGTATTTTGAGGTAATATATTTAATTTAATTGTTTCATCAATTAATCGTTTTATCATGTATGCATATAAATCATCAATTTGAAATTGTATTTCATTAATTTGATAATTTTGTATAATTTTATTAAATGTGTTAATTAATTTTTTTTCATTATTTATTTGACATCCTATTAATCCTATATTTGATTGTTTTACTAGTTTAGAGTCTATAGTCACTAATCCAAATTCATTAACATTTGATGGTACTTTCATTATATCAATAAATTCATGTAATTTAATAGTATTGTTATGTATATTTTTCATATTATATTGAACATTACTTTCATAATTTCCCACATCTATTGTAGAATGATTTGTATCTATAATATTACATCCTCTTAATATAACATCAGAAATTCCACCAGCTAACCCTACATAATTACATAATACATTAGCATAAGGTTTTGAATTATCAATCACTTGTCCTGCTAGAGTAGTACCCATGTCAATAGATATTACAGGATTTCTATAATCAATTATAGAACTTTTTGCAGCAAGTTTAATACCTGCTGTTACTAGTTCTCCTTCCATTTCATTGGCAACCCTACCAGTTACTTTTGGTGAAGCTACACTAACAATTGATCCATCAAAAGGTATATTATTAAAAAAAGAGAATTTTCGTATGTGTTTAGGAATATTATTAATTGAAAACGGAGCTGTCATTTGTGAAGGTTTAATTCCTGCACTTAAACATCCATTAGATAATGCTTTGATAATAGAACCTAATTCTTTAGATAAAGAAGATATAGCTACAATACCTGTGGATCTTACAGCAAAATCTAAATCTGAAACAGACATATTTATCTCAGATAAGGAATCTAAAATAATATCCATTACTGCTTCTTCAATTGCTTCTTTTGATAATGGTTTATTCCATATAGTATGTCCAAATATTTCTTCATCATTTCTAGGAAGACGAATATCTCGAGTTAATCTAACTACTTTATTTAATTGATAATTCTTATTTGTTTTAATATTGGTTGTTAGAATTATAGATTTAATAGTTGTGTTTCCTAGCTCAACAGATAATACTGTGAAGTATTGTTCTTTAAGTTCCTTTGAAGAAATAATTGGTATTGTAACTTCTTGAATTGTCATAATATCATAATAGATTTTTATATGGATGAGAATCTATAGGTGTAACTCCTATTGTTTCATTTGCCTCTGCAATAAACATATCAGTCATTGCACATGCAGTGAATGCTTTTCTTGTATTTTCTATAGGTCCAAATAAAACAAAATCTCCACCAGCCATTTGTTGTATTATGTTAGCACCTACATCACATACTGGCCAAACTTCAGGGTATTCTTTTTTATATTTTTTAATCCAATCCCATGATGAAGGAACATTATGTACTCCACTACCTGCAGGATAACCAAACCTACTTTTCTCATTTAATGTTGTTTTTATAGCACTGCCCCCTCCTTGACCAAGTGGTGTAACAGCCACATCCATTAATGGTTTGAAAATACCACAATCTTCTGCAATTTCAAGTAAACCTTTATCTAATATTCCAGAACCATCTTCCCATAAACTTATTTTACCATCTACACCAGGTTGTGTTGGATTAAATCCTAAAATTATAGAAGAAGTAATATCTGATTTTGTTATAGCATCAATTTCTTCATCATCAATAGACATGTTAATTGAATTATATATTGTTCTTTCAGCGAGTCCTGCTTCTGTTACATATTCTGACCCAGCAATACGTGCATCAGCAGATGTAGAATCTATAAGAAATGGTGAATCAGATACTTCTGAGACAAAATCAATATATTTAATTAATGCTTCAGGTGTTGCGCCGAATACTTGAACTATATTAGGGTTTCCTGTTTTATCAGTCATTTCATCCATTGTATTTAATAATGTTTCTGCTTTATCTTTATCAAATACGCCTTTATTTTCATCAGACAATATATTATGACCTGCATAGAAAATTGTTCCGGCTAATACTGTAGGATATTCACCAGGTTGTCCACCTATTTTTACACCATAAATATCAAATACTTCTTGTTTTTTTTCAAATTTGAACATATTATACCTCTTTTTATTAAATTATATGAAGTTTCATTAAAATTATTACTAATAATAGTGCAATTACAATACCATATAATATTCCAATATCCCTTCCAATATATTTTCCTGTTTTTTGAGAAAATTCTCCATGTGATTCTTCTAATTTTTCTTCTAGACGACTTAATCTTTCATCAATAACTTCAAGATCTTCTTTTAAATTATCAGACATTAAAATCCTCCCTTATAATATATAATAGGAACTCCTACAAGGAGTAATGTGAATATAATTCCAATTAATATACCCTTAATTCGAGTATTTTCAATCCCTGCTATTAATCGTTGATTTCTACTAATTAGTTGCACCCTGTAATCAACAGAATCAATTAATTCACCAATATTTTTTAATAAAGTATTCATTTTATTCACATACCTGAAACTACTATTAGTACAAGAATTATTGTTAATATAAATCCTATAACAATACCTTCAATTTTTCCAGCATAGTATCCTGAAGATATTTTTTCTTGACTGGCTATTTGTTTAATTTCATCCTGCATTAATCGTATCCTATTTTCAATAGCTAATAAATTTAAAGATATTGTATCTACAGATTCCCCTGAAATAGGTGTTTCTATTTCATCATCTGTTGATTCAACGTCCTCTTCTTCAGATTCATTTAATTCTACAATCATTGCTTCTTCATCATAAGCTCCAGGATCATTATCTAAACATTCCTTTATTTTTTCAGATAATTCATCAATATTTTCATTATTAATCATACTTATAATTGAAACTTGTTCTTGAAATCGTCCAACAGCTTCAATAGGTAAGTTTTCAACAAAAGGAATTGCTCCTGGAGATCCAATTATTGATTTTTTCTCTGCATCAATACCATTTTCATATAATGCTTCTACTGTTTTTCCAGTTATATGTCCTTGAACTTCAGACCCACATATTAAAACATAGCGTATATTTGAATTTGAAATTACATTAGCCACTACTTTTTCAATACCTAAGTTTTCAGTATGTAATGGACCCGATATAGCAGCTCCTGCGTTTACTAAATCTTCATTCATATTAGAACCTAATGAAACTACAGCTACTGGACTTGTTTCATCACCCACACTATAATCTCCTGTTTCAAGAGGCCATCCTTGAATTACTTCTTTTTTATCTACCAAAAAATTACCTCCATTAATTATAATAATAAGATAATGAAAATTAATGCAATGATTACACCAATTATTATATTTGTCAATAATCCTTCTTTTTCATATACTCCTTCTCGTCCAGATTCAGATAGATTAGATGTTGTTTTAGGATTTAAAGAAGATTCTAAGTTATTTATACTCGCTTCCAACCTATCAATTTCATGTATCACGTCTTCTATTGGAAAATTTTGAGCTGTTTTTGAGCTCAAGTTATTTTTTGTCCCTATTATTCCTGAATTTACATCTAAAACTAAATCATCATCAATTATAATTGTTGTATTATTTACCATTATAACTCCTCATCATCGCTATTTGGCCAAAGTCCAGACCATCTGATAGATGCTGCTTGTTGTTTTGTGTATTTGAAATATTGTTTTATGGTTATTATCCATCCTATAAATGATATTATTAAATAAATATACCAAAAGGCATTATTAAGTAAACTAATCATTGAAACTACAATTAACATTAAAAATGCATTTGACATTGCTAGAGCTAATGTTCTATATTGATCTTCATTAGGACCCATACATGAATTATATGGATTTTGAATAGCCATTACTGTTATTATCATCAATAATATTATTAACCCTGTTTTAATCACATGATTATATATTGATATAGCATCATGTGTGGAAACTATTAATGTTGACATGGAGACAATTGATAAAGTTGCTGCTAATGCAATTAACATGAATGATTTTGGTAAAATTTCTACTTGGATTTTAAATACTGTTTTACATATTAATGCCACTATTAAACTTACAATTACTGCAATAATTAAACTAAATATAGGAAATAGTATACTTTGATTTAAGCTTAAAGATAAAAATAATCCAGCAAGTACACTTACTAAACTACATGCTGTTAACATGTAAATAATTGAAGGTACTCCAGTACCTAAACTATATTTTCCAATGTAACGTAATGTGTTTGTTCCCATGATTACTGCTAGTACTGTTGCAATTATGGAAAAAATACCTCCAATAATAGAAATACCACTTAAATAAATAGATATTGTACCAATTATTACTGCTACTAGAATTATGATTTGATGTGGAATTAAATCATCTGCCAATTACATTCCCCCTAATATTACCATATATATTATAGCTA
This sequence comes from Methanosphaera sp. WGK6, assembly GCF_001729965.1. Classification (NCBI taxonomy): domain Archaea; kingdom Methanobacteriati; phylum Methanobacteriota; class Methanobacteria; order Methanobacteriales; family Methanobacteriaceae; genus Methanosphaera; species Methanosphaera sp. WGK6. The sequence continues at coordinate 39,109 of NZ_JRWK01000005.1, forward strand.
ACATTACAGAAGCTATGAAACATGAAATTGTACCTGGTATTATTTTAAGTCTAAATTTTTTATCATAGAATCCTTGTATAGTTCCACCAATATTATATGATGCTACAACTGCAATTATAAAGAAAATCATTATTGCAAGAATTGCTGAAATAGATCCACTAACAGCTATTTCAAGTGTATGTTTAGATTGAACTTCATTAAATATTGCCCAGAAAGCTAAACTTCCACCAATTCCACCCAATAGAGAACCTATCAATCCACTGATAAATGATATTGTTGGAATTCCATGTCCTGTGGTTCCAGGACTTACATATTCTTCTTGTTTAAAACCAGTTACGAGATCTTTCTCAAAATTTGCTGATGCTGGTGGAACACCTACACCATAAATATGAATCATATTTGAAAATAACATAGTTATAGACATCATAATCATAGAACCTAATGCTCCAGCTAATATAATTATTAATTCAGGTTGTGTTATAACAGATGTTGCTGCTAGAATTCCTGTAATTCCCATACCTATTGTTATCATTGGAGCACCAGTAGGTATACCTGCTGTTGTAGATAAAGCTGCAGGTGCACCACCCACAGGTATGAAATGTACACCTATTCCAATGAGTGTTGCGCCTAAGATTATACTTATTAATAATTCAATCATTATATAATTCTCCAATTATTTTTCATATTTACCATAATTAGAACGAGCTTTACGTTCTAGTATATAATTTAAAATTGTTATTCCTATTACTATTACACCACTTACAATTAAAGCTGTTGAAACATCAAATACTAAAAATATCCAGAAATTTAAAAATATGATTATTCCAAAGCATAACCCTGTTAATGGTCCTGCAAACTTAGAACAGAAATTTACAACATCAATGGAATTTCTTGAACCTAATGCTTCTTTTGTAGTTATATCCCCATTTGTAGATACTGGAATTCCAGAACCAAATTTATGATGTTGATATAACTTTTCAGCACCATAATGTATATCACCCACTGCTGAACCAATAGATCCTAGAGATAATCCTAGAAGTAATGATACTATTGGTAATGTTAATGGAATTGATGGTGTTAACATATAAACCATAATATATGAAACTATTGTAATTGAAAATAAGTTTATAAAAGCATGAGCTGCTGCTGTAGGTACGTGTTTGTATAGTACATCCATAAATAAAGGTTGATTATATAAAGCTTGACTTGTTATTCGTCCCATATATGAAGTAATTGAAAAAATAACCTGTATTCCTGTTGCTATTCCTGTAGATAAAATTAATACAACAAGTAATGGCTGGTTTAATGTTAATAATACTTGTGCTATTGCTCCAGCTATAACAGCCATTGTTCCTACAAGTAATGGTTCTCCAGATACTGCTCTATTAAATAATTTATGTAAGTTACCTATTTGTGGTGCTAGTTGAACTTGAGAATTTGGATTACTAGTAGATGCAACATCAGACTCCAAATCCTCAAAAATACCTGCAATTATTGCAAAAAAGCTCATCAAGATAACTAAACCAAGATTATATAGTATATCCATATGTTTACCCCAATTTAATTACCATATTTTATAATTGCATTCTCAACTTTATCAATAATTTCATCCAATTTTTGTTGAGTGCATGATTCACCACGAATAACATCTGTTATTAATTCAACAATAGTCCCTTGTGTTTCTGGTTTTTCAGGCATTACCCCTGCTGTTTTTACTCCAATTTTAGCAAAATCTTCGAAATCAACTGGATACTGTGATATTATAATAACAGGTTTATTGATATTTTTTAAAACATGCCTTGCTTTGTAAATAATATGATTTTTCACTCCACCAAAGTGGATTAAAACTATTTTATGTCTGTTCATTTGAGAAATTTCTTTTGGTGTTACACCAAATAACCCCTGTCCTCCACCAGTTGGTGTGTCTTTTGGTACTCCTGATCCTGCATTAAGAACTAATGTGCTTGTTTGAATATTTGCTTCCCTTAATGCAAATGTTATTTCACAAACAGGTTTAGTAATATGTCTACGACCGGGGGACATTGCTACAGCCAGTAAATCATCACCACATTGAGCATATGTACCACGCTGTGCAATTCCACCTCCTTCACCAATACCTCTTGTTTCACGACAATCAACAATATGTGTACTCTTTCCAATCATTTTTACTACCTTATTAAATCATTAATAGTTTCGATTTTTAATTAATATATAAATATATGATTTACATTAATTATAAAATTTTATTTTAAAAAGAGTTATTGTTAAAAAACATAGATAAAATAAGATTGAAATTAGTTTTCAAAAAATTTAAATTTGTAACAGGATATTATTATGAAAATTATATTATTATATTCAATGTAACGATACTATTAAAACTCATAATTTAGAAATACATATGTATGCAAATAATGGCTGATGTTGGGGGAATTCCCGGTAAAAACTGTAGAGGTTTCTGTGAATATTGTTATTTTAAAAATGTTCGAGAAACAAAAATACTAGGTTGTAAAAACTGTCCACCAGGACAAATTGGATGTTCACATTGTACAACCGATACAAATATGAAACGAGATTATTTCCCAGCATATCAAGTACTAAGTACATTACAAACAAACATATTTCAAACAGAAATTCCTAAAGACACATTAGTTAATATTACTGGTGATGGTGATGTGAGTTGTTATCCTCATTTAATTGAATTAACCCAAGGAATACAGGATATGGGATTATCTTCTCATTTAGGTTATACTAGTGGAAAAGGAATTGATGATCCTGCTATTGTTGACAAATTAATTAATAATAATGTTATTGAAACTACATTTACTGCATTTTCAACAAATCCAGCACTTAGAAAAACATGGATGCATGATCCAACTCCTGAAGCATCCATTGAATCCTTGAAACGATTTTGTGAATCATGTGATGTTCACGCAGCATCTATTATAATCCCTGGTGTTAATGATGGGGAGGAATTAGCTAGAACTTGTGAAAATCTTGAAAGTTGGGGTGCAAAAGCATTAATTTTAATGCGATTTGCTAATACTAGAAATCAAGGTTTAATATTAAATAGTGATCCTGTGATTCCCGGAATTAAAGAACAAAGTTTAGCTGAATTTGAACAACTTGTAAGAAATACTGCAAAAGAATATAATTTACGTGTTACTGGAACACCTATTTGTGATCCTGAAACAGATAGTCCTTATGCATTATCTAAAGATAAAAATAAGGAATATCTTGAAATATTAACAGATATTAGAGCAGAAGCTACACTTATTACTAGTAAAATATCGGCCCCCTATATTGAAAAAATATTAGAAAATCTTAATGCATCTGATTATGTTAATGTTGTTGCTACTGAACAAGAAATCGCTTGCTTAATTACTGAAGATGATTTGAAATCATTGGATTTAGGAGAAGTTAAAGATACTGTTATAATTCCTGGTAGATGTTTTGTACATGATTTAAGAGCTGAGGAAATATTTAGATCTGATGGTAAATTCCGTCTTGTACATAGAGGTCCTGATATGTTAACATTAGATGGAGAAATGACTGGAAGTATGAATAAAAATGATGTTTTGAAAAATGAATTAATGGCATTCGAAGAGTTAATTGAACTAATAAATTACATGGGTGTACATATATAATAAAGGGATAATATATGAAAGGTAAATTAATTGGAGATATATTGGTCGTTAAAAAAGAACCAGATAATTTAGAGGAATTAATTAAGTTTCCCTACATTAACAGAGTTGTAAAACTCGGACAAATACACGGCCAAAAAAGAGAACCTGACATTGAAATGATTTATGGTGAAGGTACCGAAACTATTCATAAAGAGAATTATTGTAAATTTAAAATTGATGTTGCGAAGGTAATGTGGTCTAAGGGTAATACTGGTGAGCGTCAACATATGAGTACATTACCAGATAGTAATGAAACAATTATTGATATGTTTGCAGGAATTGGTTATTTTACAATACCTATGGCTGTACATTCGAAACCGAATAAAATTTATGCTATAGAAATTAATCCAGTTTCATATAATTTCCTATGTGAAAATATTAAATTAAACAAAGTAGAAGATATTGTTGAACCAATTCTTGGTGATTGTGGTCTTCAAGATTTTAATCATGTTGCAGATAGAATTATGATGGGCTATATTGGTACAACACATCATTACTTAGATAGTGCAATAAGTTATCTTAAAAAAGGAGGTATTATTCATTATCATGAGTCAACACCAGAACCTATACTATTTACACGTCCAGTTGAACGTGTTAAAGAAGCTGCAGCAAAACAAGATAGAGAAATAGAAGTTTTGAATAAACGTTCTATTAAAAAATATTCTCCCGGTGTTTATCATACGGTTGTAGATATAAAAGTCAATTAGTTTCAATTCGTTTTTGAAGTTTAACTGTTTTTTCATAAACTTCTTCTCTTAAATAATTTTTATTAATATATTTTTTATATACTGGTAATCTTTCTACTAGATTATAATTAATACTGTTTAATTCTTGTTTTATTTCATCTATTTTTGGCCATGGTGCATCAGGATTTACATAATCTTTTGTTATTGGAGATATTCCGCCAAGATCATCAGCCCCTGCTATTGTAAAAATAGATATGAGTTTTTGATTTAAATTGGGTGGTATTTGTATACTTACATCAGGAAACATTATATTAGATAATATTGTTAATTTAATTAAGTCAATGATGGGTGGTTCTGGATAATTTTCCATAGGTATTCCTTTTTTTGGTGTGAAATTTTGTATAATTATTTCTTGTATGTGTCCATATTTTTCATGTAATTTTTTGATTTCGAATAATGAGTCAATATGATCTTCTTTTGATTCTCCAATTCCTATTAGTAATCCTGTTGTAAATGGTATTTTTTCTTTTCCAGCATTTTTAATATAATTTATTCTTTTTTTAGGATTTTTACCAGGACTATCTTTATGTGCTATTGTTTTTAAGAGAGATTTATTTGTTGTTTCTAGCATTAATCCCATTGATGCATTTACTTTAGCTAGCTGATGAAGTTGATCTTTAGATATAATGCCCATATTTGTATGAGGCAGTATGTCATAATTATTTAAAGTAGCTTTAGATAGTTTATACACATAATCAACCATTGTTTCACAATGATATTCTTTTAATTTTTCTTGAATTAATTCATTTTTATCTGCAGATTCACCAAATGTAAATAATGCTTCTGTACATTTGTAATTTATAGCATTGAATATTTGTTGATCAACTTGAGTAGGATTCATTAATAAAATATCAGTATTTTCAGGAGTTTCTTTAAAAGTACAATAACCACAATTATTTTGACATATATGAGTTAAAGGTAGAAAAACATTTCTTGAAAATGTAATATTATTGTTGAATCGATTTGTATTGATTTTTTTAAGTAAATTAAGTATATCTGGCAGATTAAAATCTAAAATATTTCGTGCTTCTGTTTTAGATAAAGTCATAAAGAAAATCAACCTCTGAAAAAAAAATTAAATTAGATTAATTAATCTTCTTCAAGTGGATGTAATTTTACAACCATTGTTTCTACAAACATTGGTCCAAATCCTGATTTATCCATCCACATAACTACATAAATTCCAATATCTTCTATTTGCCCCATTAAATAATCAGCTACAAAACCTGTTATTTCAAATGTGTGTTTTAATTTTTCAATTCCTGCAACACCATTTGATTCATCAAAAACTTCAGTTGTTTTCCTAAATGTTGCATCTACTTGTTCAATCATTTGCCTAGATTTTTCAGAATTAACTTCCACTTTTGTAATATTTAATTCATTGAATAAATCTGTTATTTTTGGAATTATTTCATCAGGTTTTAATTTTGTTCCAGAAGTTCCTCTAATAATCATTGCCTCTGGATTATGAACCACTGGTTTTGAACCTTTGAATGCATCTAAATAATCCATTATTTGTCTTGATAACTCCATTACTTCCATAAAAAATACCTCTTTAATTAATCTCTTCTCTTAGTTCACCAAGAGATGCTGTTTTTTCTGCATATGCATTATGTTGATGTATACTTTCCTGATTTACTTGTTTGATTGTTACTGTTGAATTATCTGGTAAATCAGGATATTTTTCTAATAAACCCTTTGCCATATTACGAACACAATCTTCTACAAAAACAGGATTTTGATGAGCATTAGTAACAATTCTATTTTCGTCAGGTCGTTTTAGAATTTCACAAACAGGAGAACTCATTGCATTTTGAATAATTGTTATTAAATCATCCACATTTACTTCTTGTTGTTCTGATACTTCTAAAAGAATAGTACCTATTCCTCTTTGATTGTGTGAAGCAAATGTTACAACATTTAATACTTTTTCAGTAGTTTCTTCATCTAGAAATTCTAATAATTTCTCTTTTGAATCTTTCTCAACAGATTCTTGTGCACATGGACAAACAGTCATTCCAACTACTTCAGCACCAATCATTTTTCTTATTTTAATATTACCATCATCATCTTTTAATGCAACAGCTTTTGCTATAATCTGAGTTGTTTCCTGAGTTTTTCTTTTTGTTACAGGAGATAACTTATTTATTATATATTCACTTCTTGCTTCTGTCTCTGCACATACTGCATACTCATGTTTTTCAAGTAATTTTTTTACAATATTCGCACATATAGTTTCCATATGTACTTCAGATTCATACTCCATTTCATTTACTATTTCAGAGATTACTTCTGGATTTCTTGACATATGTACTCCTTTCTGAGTACTTGGCAAATCCACAAACGCATTAAATGTTGGTAATAAAATAATAGGTCTTTTATCTTCTCTTTTTATTTTTAATAGTTTTTTTACACCTGTAACACCTACCCTAGTTAATGAAATTGGAATAGTAGGTTGTTTATCTTGAGTATCTGGAAATTCTGGAACTAACATTATTTAAATCGCTCCCCTCTATTTTTTTAATAATTTATTAAAACATGAAAATTAATAATTTTTTTTATTATATTGATAATTATAATTTAATATCTTTTTCTTAATATTCATAGATAACTCTTAAAGAAATATGATTTGTAGATATTGAATAAAATATATTCTAAAATAAAAAAGATAATAAAAAAAATAGTAAGAATCTAATGATTCTTATGAAAAAATAACAAGTCTGAGAAATTAACTTTCAAAATTAATCATAGATGAATTTAATTCTTCTTTGACTATGTTAAGTACTGTTTGTGTATATGTTCTAATAACAATTTCTTCTTTTAATAATAATTTAATAAATTTATTTAATTCAAATGTATTTTTAAATTTAGCAACAATAATACCATCAAATTGTCCTGTTACATCATATACTGCTAATAAATTATCTTTAAATTCTTCTTTATCAGCTAAAAAAGCTATTGTTCCACTTTTTATTTCTAAACCTATGATTGCAGTTAATGTATAACCTAATTTCTCATGATCAATTACTGGAACAAACTTATTTATTATACCAGATTTTGTTAGTTTATCAACCCTATTATGAATAGTTCCTACTGAAACTCCTAATTCTCTGGATATTTTCCTATAAGACTTACGTCCATCATCACTTAATAATTCTAATATTTGTTTATCTAAATTATCCATAGATAAAGCCATATTTTCTGGTTCTGCACCATATTCAGTATACATGTCATCCATAGTAATCCCTTTTGATTATCCGTATTTTTTTAAATAAAATTCTAATTTATAGTTTCCTATATTCTATTGAAACTATAGATAACTTATCTTATAATTATCCATATTTATATAGTTTTTGAAAAAAATCAAAAAAATAATTAAATGAATAAATTATTTACAAACATATACTATTAGTTAAAAAAATTTGTTTAAAACAATATCTCTTAAATAACTAATATATATTGTAAAAAAAATAGGAAAACTAATAAAATCATAGTAGATATATTACACCTACTATTTTTTTCTTAAACAAATATTGGAAAATAAAAAAAAATATTTATAATAAGACATTATGAACAATTGTTGAAATAATACATATTACTAACAGTAAAATCCATTAGATTCATCTAATTATATTTCTCATTTTAGGTGTAATCTCCTTTTTAAATTAGTATTATTCCTCTTTGTAGTTATGTTTACACTAGAAATTAACTGATTATAACAAAAATATTACTTTTTATAATAAATTTTTGATTATAGATTACATGTAAAATTATTAAAAAAAAGATTAAAAAGTTAAAAAAATATATACATATAATAATAAGGATTAAAATTTAATAAAATAAATCCTAAAAACAAAAGGGTGAAAATTAATGAAATGGTATGTAGCATTTATCATTATCATTTTTCTACTTATAGGATTAGTTTATGTCACATCTGAACAAACATCCGATGATGTTGAACCACTAGGACGTTTAGCTTTTGTAAAAATTGCAAATCCCGACATGTATCCAGAACATGTTCATGCAAATCTTTTAGCACAATATGCTGAAGAACATGGCTCCAAATGTGCTATAGTATTACATTATGCAGGTAGTTCTAATTATAGAAATTTCATGAATGGAAATATTTACATTATAGAAATGGCATTTATGGATACTGCAGGTGCTCAAGTAAATATTGATTGGAACCAAGTATTAGATTATGGTATAAATGGTGTACCTGACGATAAATGGAATTATAAAGTAGATGGTGAAATATATGATAATTTTGATGATGCCTGGTCCAGAGTAATGGAATTAGCTTCAGAACATGGTCAAGAAGGACCTATGCCAATGGTATGGCATGGAACTGTACGTCAAGGAAGTATATTTGTAAATCCAGGATGTGGATTCCCATTATATTACCAAGTATGTTGTAAACAATTTGGTCACATGGGTGGAATTCTACATGCTGCAACAGGATCTATATTCCCTTACTTTAACAATCCATACAGATCATATGAAATACAACATGCATCAGAATTACAATATTATTACACACATAACATGTTAAATTATGAATAAATTAGTAAAAATTACTAGTTTATTATTTTTTTAAAAAAAAATAGTTCGAATAGAACTAAGCTTCAACACCTAGTTTTTCTTCTTTTATATCAAGAATTAATTGTTTTAATTCATCTAATGGCATATTTGTTCTAAGTCCTGTTAATTTAAAATGAGTTCTTGAAATAAAATAACCCCTACTTCTAATTTCATCAATAACATCATTGATTTTAGGTGAACTTATTTTTAATTTCTTACAGATTTTATGAATATCATAAAAAGTTACTGGCCCTTCTGCTTCCTCATAACAACTATTGAATAACTTTAATAATTCATCTTTCTTATTTAATTCTAGATTTTCAGCAGTTTTTATCATATTCCCTAAAAAATCTTTATCCCATATAGAACCTAACCATAATGGTCCTGCCACATCATATTTACCCTCACAATTTGGACAACTCTCAGGAATAGTTGGTGCATACCCATGAATTAATTCTCTATGTAAACAATTTGGACAATGAGCTATAAATCCAATATTATCAAGAGATTCATTTGTCTTTTTACCTCCTCTTTTTACAATTGCATAAATTCTCATATAATGTTCAGTACTATGTGAAAATAGTATATGTAAATATTTTTGATTAACTGCAAGATTTCTTGCAATTGATGCTGCTAATATTCTTATCCCATTTTCATGACAATACTCTGTTTTTTGAGGCTCTGCACCATACTTTCTAAGACAAGGATCATGATAAGTTCCACATAAAGCTGAAGTATCTGTTGCACTTATACATATTAATCCACCAGGCCTAATATTTGCAGCAGTTGATTGAATAAACATTGCAGGTGTTCCAAATGGATCTATATCCACAACATCAAATAATCCCTTATTGGATTGTAATAGTATATTAGCATCATTTTTTTGAACATCCACATTTGAAATGCCATTAAGTTCCATATTCTTTTTAGCTATTTCTACTGCTAATGGATTTACATCACCTACCACAACACTTTCAACACCAGGTATTTCTTTAGAATATCTTGCACCTCTAATACCTGTTCCTCCAAAAGCATCACATATCGAAATATCATGATCTACTTCTTTTCTATACTGATTAATTACTACAACCGATATATCCCTATTCATTTCCATTACAGGATTATAAAATACAGGTGCCTTTGCTGATACTTTTTCAAAATCAGGCACTTCTATTTTAACTAATCCTTCTTCAATAATATGTGTATCCATTCATGTTACGTCCTAAATAATTAAAATATTAAATTATTAAAATCTATATTATTCTATTATATTATTTAGATATAAAAAAAATTAGGTAATTTAGAATTAAAATACAAGAATAGTGAAATAATTAAAATTAAATAACTACAAACTAAAAATGAATAATACTAATATTCTTATAGATTAAATTAAAAATATTAAAACAGAACTTAAAATTCAAATAAGTAATCATTATTATTACTTAGATTAAAAAAAGTTAAAATTAATATAAACAATTATTTTTATTATAATTAACAATTATCATCAATAAAAAATGAATAATAAAATAAAAGGGGAATTATATGATAAATATAGCAAAACCAATAATCAGTGATGAAGAAATAGAAGCAGTAACTGAAGTTTTAAAATCAGGTATGTTAGCTCAAGGTTCAAAAGTAGAAGAATTCCAAAATGAATTTGCAAAATATGTTGAAGCAAAATATGGAATTGCTACTACTTCTGGAACAACAGCACTACATACAGCATTAATTGCTGCAGACATTAAACCAGGTGATGAAATAATTACAACACCATTTACATTTGCAGCAACATCCAATTCAATATTATATTCCCAAGCAACACCAGTATATGCAGATATAAATCCAAAAACATTTAATCTTGACCCAGAAAAAATAGAAGAAAAAATAACAGATAAAACTAAAGCAATAATGCCAGTTCATTTATACGGACAGCCAGCAGATATGGATCCAATCATGGAAATTGCTGAAAAACATGATTTAAAAGTTATTGAAGATGCAGCTCAAGCACATGGTGCTGTATATCATGGGAAAAAAATAGGAAGTATTGGTGATTTAGGTTGTTTTAGTTTCTATCCAACAAAAAATATGACCACTGGAGAAGGTGGAATGGTTACAACCAATGATGATGATTTAGCTGAAAAATCAGGAATGATAAGAGCACATGGTGAAAGTAAAAGATATGAACAATCATTACTTGGTTACAACTACCGTATGACTAATATTGCAGCTAGTATCGGATTAATACAACTTAAACATATTGATGAATTCAATAGAAAAAGAAATGAAAATGCATCATATCTTAATGAAGGATTAGCTGATGTTGAAGGTATAACCACACCATATACTGCAGATAATGTTACTCATGTATTCCACCAATACACTATAAGAGTATCTAAAGATAGAGATAATTTTAAACAATATTTAACTGATAATGAAATTGGAACTGGTATTCATTATCCAATTGTATTATACAAACAACCATATTATCAAACACTAGGAATTACAGGTAATTGTCCTGAAGCTGAAAAAGCTGCAAGTCAGGTTATTTCACTCCCAGTACATCCTTCATTAACTACTGAAGAACTTGATACAATTATAGAAACTGTTAAAAAAGGTTCTGAAGAACTACTATAATTAACCTCCCTTCTTTTTACTCTTTTTATATTAAATCTAAGGAAAATGTTTTATTATGAAAATAGAACCAGAAAAATTTAATGAATATGTTAAGAATAATGTTTTCAATACAATTACTAACTACAAATTAATTGAAGATAATGATAAAGTTATGATTGGAGTATCTGGTGGAAAAGACAGTATTCTCACATTACATATGTTACATCAATACCAACAAGAAGCAGATATAAATTTTGAAATAAAAGCTGTTTGTATTGATGAGGGAATTTGTGATTACAGAGAACAAGGAATAAATTCTGCTAAAGAAAATTGTGAAAACTTAGATATTTCCCTTGTAATTCATTCATTTAAAGATGAATGGGGTTATTCCCTAGATGAAATTCATGATTTATATAAAAGTACATGTATGCCCTGTGGAGTTTATAGAAGATATTTACTAAATAAGATATCAGATATGTATCATTGTGATAAAATTGCTACAGGACATAATATGGATGATGAAATTCAATCATTTTTAATGACTTTTGCTAGAAACGATCAAAATAAATTTCCAAAATTTACACCCGCACTAAATAGAATTCATAAAAATATGGTTCCACGAATAAAACCATTATGGCAGTTACCTGAAAAAGATGTGGGAATATGGTGTGTTGTAAATAATATACCAATTCATGATGAAGAATGCCCATATTCTGTTACTTCTCTAAGAAGTGATGTTAAATTATACTTAAATAAACTAGAAGAAAAAGAAAAAGGTATTAAGAAAAATATATTTAATTCATTTAAAAAAACATTTAAACTACCATCTAAAGAAGTACAATTAACCACTTGTGAACTTTGTGGACAAGCTACTGCTAAAAGCCCATGTAAAGCATGTGTAATGACAGAAGAAATAAAAAATAAATTATAGTTTATCTGCTGTTTTAAAACAAGACCCCCCATATATCTCCTCTTGCATATCTTGAACTGCTTCTGTTGCTTGTTCCATTGTATCTACTGTTTTAAAAATTCTTCTTTTCTTAACAGTTAATGTTTTTCCACAAGTACATTTCTTGGTTTTATAAATATCCTTAGAGTATAGTACTCTTCCACAATCACACCTAAATATATAATATACCATAACACTCACTTTTTAATTTAAATTCCAAAGACTATATTCACATAGGGTAAAAACACATTATTTAATGTTAATAGAAATCCAACTGTACATCCAATATTTGTTCCAAGAACTACTAAAATCACTCTAAATAAGGAATTATGCCATAAATCTTTGAATGACTCGAAATTTGATAGTTCTGTTAAATCATTTACTCCCACATGTCTTAATTTTCCTTCAACAATTCCTGAAAACCATCCTGCAGCCAATAATGGATGTATTATCGTAATTGGTGCTACAACCATACCCACAAGAGCCGATTGTATTTTTGATCCAGATAATAATGAACCAATGAATGCTCCACCACAAGCAAAAATTAAGTAGTTTATTATTCCTCCTTGAATATTAATACCTTGCATGAAAGCTCCTATGAACATTACAATAAATAATACAGGTATTAGATAGAGAATTATTTTTATAAAGGATATTTTTGATTCTTTTACTGTATTAATTGACTCAATGGGTGGTATCGTACTCGGTTTTTTTAAATAGTCCATTATTCCATTTTTATGTCCAGCCCCTACTACTGCTACAACATTTTTATCTTCTAAACTTTTTAAATTATATGCCATATATGCATCACGTTCATGAACTAGGGCATTGTATCCACCAGGGGATGTTTCTTTAAAATAATCCATAACTTCTATAATTACATCATCTTGTTTTAGATGTTCTACTTCTTCTTTAAATAACTCTTCTTCTTCATCATCACTTATTAAGTATGATTTTATTAATTCCCAGACAAATGATAGTTTTTCTCTTAAACTCATCCCATCTAATGTCCTCTTAAATGTTGTTTGAATATTTCTATCAATTAATGCAATATCTGCATTTACTTCTTTTGCAATTTTATATGCTTCTAACATTTCAGAACCAGGTTTTACTCCTACTTCCTCACCCATTCTCTTTTGCATATTTGATAGAAATAGACTTACTATTGTAACAGTTAGATTTGATGATTTCAATATATTTTTTAAATCAAAGTTTTGTTCTCTTTTAATTCCATTCATTTCATCAATTAAGTTTTGAAATCTACCTGCATCTAATTCAATAGCTACTATTTCTGGTTTTTTATCATATATTACTTCTCTTACTGTATCTATACTTTTATCAGATATGTGTGCAGTTCCAATTATTTCTAAGGATGGTTCATGTATAGGTTCAATTATTTCCTCAGCATTATCTATTGCTTCATTATCAGAAATTTTAGGAATATTTTTAGGTAAATGTACAATAGGTGGTTTGATAAAGATTCTTTTAGGAATATTATCCATGTTCATATTTTCATTAGTCATAGTATCACCTGATGATTGAGAATTATTATAATTGAGTTATTTTATTATTTTTATAAATTGGCACTATATTCGATTCATTGATTTTAGCACATACATCTATATCTTCTGGATATCCTAGTGATCGTAATATATCTGCACTGTTTGATGTATATATTAAATCTTGAGCTATTTTATGATCTTCTGCTATCATTTGAGCTACTTGACCTGATTCTGTGATATCTAGAGGTATTTCTTTTATTTTTGCAAGGTTTACTATTTCATTAATTATTATTCCAGCACCTATCCCATCTTCTATTGTGAAATTTTGATGTCTACCAGCCATGATTAATTGAATTTCATCTTCTGCCATTTCTAATGATTTTTCAGCAATTGCTTTAGCATTGATTGATGATCCAATTAATATATCTGCATTTTTATTGTTGTTTTGCATATTTTCTAGTACTTTTGTTCCATTGGTTGTTTTTAGGATTAATGTATTTCCTTTGAAGTTTTGAATATAGTATGGTGAATTAGATACATCGAATTTATCTAATTTTAGAACTTTTTTTTCACCAGCTAGAACTGCATTATATTTTTCTTTTAGTTTAAATGCTTTTTCTATATCATTGACTGGAATTATTTCTTTAAAATTATTTAATGCTACTGTTATTGTTGTACTTGCTCTTAATAAATCTATGACTATTGCTACATCAGTTGTATTTGCATTATATAATTTAACATCGATTTTTATAGTACCACCCCATAATTTTTGTTTGATTAAACTAATTTAAAATATTATTCTTAAAATCTTTTAGTTATCCTTTTTAATTTAAATATTTAATAGTTTTATTTTTAATTAATTATAATAATATGTATAATAGAAATACTAAATTCAACATATAATAATATAAGAAAAAAATTATACTCTTTGGTGAATACTATGAAAATTATTACCACTCCTATGTGTGAAGATGCTTTGAAAATAGCTGGTGTGAAAGAATATTCTGTTGTAAAACCAACAGATATAAATGATGCAGATATTGCTGTATTACTTTCTGAAACAAAAACAGATATTCCAACAATCGCTATTAAATTAAATACATATTCACAGTTATATGAAAGTATACGTATTTTAGAAGATAAATTCAATACATCCGCTAATATAGATGAAATAGAAAAAATTACAGAATTAATTAATACTAATATTAATAAACAAAGTAGTAGAAATAATACTAAAGTTAAAGTATATAGTAATTTTTTAAAAGATATTGTTTCTGATATGGGTTATATAATTAGTAATGTAGATTATGATTTCATAGTTTTACCTGATTATATGAATATTGAATTAGAAGATAATGATAATGTCATTATAATTCCTTCACATAAAAATGTATCAAAGAATATTATTCAAAGAATTAAAGAAAGATATGAATTACTGGAGAATAAATTATGTATGAAACAATGACCTATACAGGTGGAGTTCATAAACATTATGAAATGGAAGAGTTAATTGAAGATTTAGGTGGATTTATTTTACAGAAAAATGAATCACAACTTGATATAACTTTAACTATAGCAATTCCATCTGAGGATACTGATAAAATTGAAAAAAAAGCTAAGGAATTATTAGGTGCTGTTGAAGTATCACCTCTAGCCAGTACTGAAATAGCTGTAGTTTCACCAACTCTTGCACATCAACATCTTCCTCATGCTGCTTGTGATATTGCTGAATATATGAGAAGATATGGTACTAAAACAAATATGATTGGACTTGCAAGAGGTGCTGGAAAAGGTATTGCACAAATAAATAAAGAAGAAAAAGATCTTATTGAAGAACATGATCTTGCTATTTTTTCTTTAGGTAGTTTTGAAGAATGTATTCGTAAAAAGAAATTTTTATTTGAAGATATTAACATTCCTGTTATTGTAACAGGTAGTCCTGTAATAGATGCAGATGAAATAAATGCTAATGCTTACATTGAAGGTTTTGGAAGAATTCCTCGTCGACTTAAACGTGGAGAAAATATAAGAGCTTTAAGAAAATTAGCCAATACTGCTGAAACAATAATTTCAAAACAAAAAGAAGATTTAAATGATGATCCATTGATAATATCACCAGTTATTGTTAAAATTGCAATTGAAAGAAATGTTCCTGAAGTAGAACATGTTAACTCACCAATGGCTATTGTAAGTCAACTAGATGGAGTTCGTGTGAAACTTCCATATGATAAGTTCCATGAAGAAATTGAAAATGTGGTTGTTGAAGGATATAGATTAGGTGATATTGCTGAAATTAAAAAATCTAAAATGTATGACCATATTTTAGTTAAAATACTTCCTGAAACAGCAATTATATAAAATATTATTTTCTTTAATTCTATTTCCCTTCCATTTTTCTAATTTTTTTTTAATTTATTTTGATTATTAATATATAGAGCTATACTGGTAACTAATTAGGATAATAAATATTAATTAATTTTATAAGATAGCAACATATAACTTTAATATATAGAATATTATAAGAAAGAAAATAATACGATTTTTATATAAATATGTGAATAGTATAGAAAAATAGTTACTATTTACTAAAGGAGTTATAACTAATGGCACATGAACATGGAGCAAATTTATCTGATGAAGATAAAAAAGCTATAATTGAACAAAATATTAATATAACTCGTAATTTAGCAAATATTAAATATAAAATTGCTGTTATGAGTGGTAAAGGTGGAGTAGGAAAATCTACAGTAGCTGTTAATTTAGCTCAAGCATTTAATGCTATGGGATTAAAAACTGCTATCTATGATGTGGATATTCACGGACCTAATGTACCTAAAATGTTAGGTATTGAAAATGAAAAATTAAATGTTAAAGGTAATAAATTAATACCTGTTGAAACTGATGATGGTATTCTCGTTGCATCAATGGCTTTCTTAATTGAAAATAATGGTTCACCTATTATTTGGAGAGGTCCACAAAAAACAGGAGCAATTAAACAATTAATATCTGATGTTGCATGGAGTAATCTTGATGTTATGATTTTTGATAACCCTCCAGGCACTGGTGACGAACCTTTAACTGTTTTACAAATGATTCCAGATTTAGATGCAGCAATTATGGTTACAACTCCAAGTTCAGTTTCTGAAGAAGATGTTGTTAAATGTGTCAGTATGACTAAAATGTTAGATATTAAAAATATTGGCCTAGTAGAAAACATGTCTTACTTCGAATGTCCTGATTGTAACAAAAAAATAAACCTTTTCGGAGAAAGCAAAGGTAAAGAATTTGCTGAAGCTATGGATGTTGATTATTTAGGTGATTTACCATTTAGGACCAGCGTATCTGAAGCTGCTGATAAATATGAAGTACCTATTGTTAAATCCGAACCAGAATCTAAAGCATCAGAAGGATTTATGAAAATTGCTGAAGAAATTAAGGCAAAATATATGACAAAAGATTAGTTTTAAAATTAATCTTTAATTCTTTTTTTTAAAAAAATAAATTATTTAAAATTATACCAGCCTAAACCATAATTATTTATATTGAAATATATTTTAATAACCAAAAGTATATAAAATAAAATTAATAAAATATTACCATACCAAAGTAAATAAAAAAAATTGAAGAAATAATAACAAGAATACTTTAAATTGAAAATATCTAAAAAGAAAAATTAAAAGAGATATCATTAGAAAAATCAAAGATATTATCAATAAAAGTAATATAAAAATAATCACTAAATTAAGATAAATGAGGTGTAAATAATGAACCAATCAGATAAAGATGTTAAAGGAACAACCACCGTAGGATTTGTATGTAAAGATGGTGTTGTTTTAGCAACAGAAACTCGTGCTACTATGGGTAGTTTAGTTGCAAACAAAGGAGCCGAAAAACTTTTCCAATTAAATGATAGGATTGGAGCTACCATAGCAGGAACAGTATCACATGCACAATCATTAATGGACATAATCAGTGCTGAAATTACATTATATGAATTAAGAAACGAAAAAGAAATGTCTATGGATGCAGTTGCTGTTTTAACAAGTAACATACTAAAATCAGGACAATATTATGTACAAACTATTCTTGGTGGAGTAGATAAAAATGGTGCAAAATTATACTCATTAGATCCAAGTGGAAGTTACATGGAAGAAAAATGTACTGCAACAGGTTCTGGATCACCATATGCTTTTGGAGTACTTGAAGACAGATACACTGAAGATTTAACAGTTGAAGAAGGTAAAAAAGTAGCAATTAAAGCAATTACATCAGCAATGGAACGTGACGTTTACTCTGGAAATGGTTACAGATTAGGAACCATTACAAAAGATGGAATGAAAATATATACTGAAGAAGAAATTGCTGAAATAAAAGCACAAATATAAATAATATACCTCTTCTTCTTTTTTTTAAAATATTAAAATATTATACCAACTTAATAAAAAAGTTATATATAAGTTAAAACAAATTAATTATTAATTATTTTTAAAAAATTGCTTTCAATAAATTTGATAATTTAATAGCAAATTAATTTATACAAGAATTTAACTACATACGCTAATTATTATAAAATTAAATCTGTATAAATAAATGAAACTTAATTTTAAAGAAAGTAATAAGATAATAAAACGATATAATTCAAATTTTAATAATATTTAACCTACATATTATACTAGTTATACTTGAATTTATCAATAAAACACGAATTATGACAGAGAAATAAAATTATTAATTTTTTTTCAATTTTACTAAACTCTAAGAATTAACTAAATATAGCTAATTAAAGTAAGAAAAAAACTTATAATTAAAAATAAAAGTTTCTATAATTTTAAAAAAAGAAACTATGAACAATATGAGAGAGTGATAATTATGAGTATGATTGAAGAGATCACAGAAAAAATTACTGAATATTTACCAGAGAAAGTAAAACTAGCAAAAGTTGAATTTGAAGGACCTGAAATTGTTATATATACAAAAAATCCTGAAATAATCAAAGATAATGGAAATATAATAAGAGATTTAGCTAAAGATATTAGAAAACGTATAATAATAAGATCAGATAAATCAGTACTTCTAGACCCAACAGAAACCATTGAAAAAATAGAAGAAATTGTACCCTCAGATGCTAATATTACAGATATTTCATTTGATGAAGTTACTTGTGAAGTTATCATAGAATCTAGAAAACCAGGACTTGTTATTGGAAAATATGGTGCAACTTCACGTGAAATTGTAAAACAAACAGGATGGGCTCCAAAAATATTAAGAACACCCCCAATTACATCAGAAACTGTTCAAAGAATTAGATTAACATTAAGAAGAAACAGTAAAGAAAGAAAAGAATTCTTACAACAACTCGGAAAAAGAATCCATCGTGAAGCCTCATTTGACAATGATTGGGTTCGTTTAACATCCCTTGGAGGATTTAGAGAAGTTGGACGTTCATGTTTATTCTTACAAACACCTAATAGTAAAGTTATATTAGATTGTGGAGTTAATGTAGCGGGAGTAGATGAAAAAACAGCATTTCCCTATTTAAATGTACCAGAATTCAACTTAAGTACACTTGATGCAGTTATTGTCACTCATGCACACTTAGACCATACTGGATTTGTACCATACTTATATCACTATGGATATGATGGACCAACATATTGTACTACACCAACAAGAGATATGATGACTCTTCTACAACAAGACCATCTAGATATATCCCACAGAGAAGATAAACCATTGCCATTTAATATAAAAGATGTGAAAGAAACAATAAATAAAACAATTACATTAGATTATGGAGAAGTAACTGATATTTCACCAGATATAAGATTAACATTACATAATGCAGGACATATTGTAGGATCAGCAATGGCACATTTACATATAGGAAATGGTAAACACAACTTTGTATATACAGGAGACTTTAAAAACGAGAAAAGTAGATTACTCGAACCTTCAGTGACTAGATTCCCACGTATTGAATCAATGGTGATGGAAAGTACATATGGAGGACATGAAGATATAACACCAACACGTAATACTGCTGAAAAAGAATTAATTAAAACAATATATAATACCCTAAACAGAGGTGGAAAAATACTCATCCCTGTATTTGCAGTAGGACGTGCACAAGAAATTATGATTGTACTTGAAGAATACATAAATCATGGAATTCTTAAAGATGTACCTGTATATATTGATGGTATGATTTGGGAAGCTACAGCAATACATACAGCACACCCAGAATACTTAAGTAATGATTTAAGAGATCAAATATTCCATATAGGTAAAAATCCATTCACATCAGAAGTATTTAAAAAAGTTACAAACAATCAACAAAGACGTAAATTAATTGATAATCCTGAGCCATGTATTATATTATCAACTTCAGGTATGTTAACTGGTGGTAACTCCGTAGAATACTTCAAAGAATTATGTGAAGATGAGAAAAATGCAATAATCTTTGTAGGATATCAATCAGAAGGATCACTTGGTCGTAGAATACAAAAAGGATTTGAAGAAGTACCTTTAGAAAAAGATGGAGTAATGCAACTATTCCAAGTAAATCTTGAAACAATAACAATTGATGGATTTAGTGGTCATAGTGACCGTAAACAATTAATGGAATATGTGAGAAGATTATCTCCTAAACCTGATAAAATATTAGTATGTCACGGAGATGCATATAAAGCATTAGATCTTGCAAGTAGTATTTACAGATCATATAAAATTGAAACAAAAACTCCTATGAATCTGGAAACTACAAGATTACAATAAAAAAAAGGAACTCTCTCAAAATTCACCCCCATTTTCAACTTATTTTTTAAAAGAAAAAATAAAAAAAATAGATTAATATTTAAGAATTAAAAAAAAGATATATACATTATAACTAAATCAAAAAATTATAATAAAATATAATTTTCTTTTTATGAAACAAGATAACTATTATAAAAATTTATATTAATGTCTTAAAATATCTAAAATAACATTATTCAAGTTAATATAATATAACCTATTATAAAATAAGACATGAATAAATTATATATAATAAATTAATTTAAAAAAATGAAAAAATCAATAAAGTTATAGGTGAAATAATGGTTACATATTCTGAAGCAGGTGTAGATATTAGTTTAGAAGAACAAACTGTACGTGCACTAACTGGAGAACTCTCTGAAACACTAGAGTACAGAAATATTATAAAAAATAAAGGACATTTTGCAGCATTGGTTGATTTCGGGTCACGTGCAATAGCTATGAGTACTGATGGTGTTGGA
This sequence comes from Methanosphaera sp. WGK6, assembly GCF_001729965.1. Taxonomy (NCBI): domain Archaea; kingdom Methanobacteriati; phylum Methanobacteriota; class Methanobacteria; order Methanobacteriales; family Methanobacteriaceae; genus Methanosphaera; species Methanosphaera sp. WGK6. Next base: position 60,457 of record NZ_JRWK01000005.1, read on the forward strand.
AGTAAAATATTAATAGCAAATTTAATGAATAAATTTGATACTGTAGGTATTGATTGTATTGCTATGGTTGTTAACGATATTTTATGTGTAGGTGCAGAACCTATAGCTATGGTTGATTATTTAGCAGTAGAACAACCAGACCCTGAAATTGCAAGTGAAATAGGTAAAGGTTTAAAAGTAGGTTGTCAACAAGCAAAAATAGCAATGATTGGTGGTGAAACAGCTTCTTTACCAAAAATAATTAAAGATTTTGATCTTGCAGGTACTGGAATTGGTACTGTTGATAAAGATAAAATAGTAACGGGTACTGATATAAAAGATGGTGATGTTATTATTGGTATTGCAAGTAGTGGAGTTCATAGTAATGGATTAAGTTTAGCTAGAAAAGCATTACTTGACATAGCAAACTATGATGTAAATGACAAATTACCAACTAATAATAATATAACAGTTGGAGAAGCATTACTTGAACCTACAATAATTTATGTGGATCCAATTATAGAATTATTAAATTCTGATATTGAAGTACACGGATTAGGCCATATTACAGGTGGAGGATTCAGTAACTTAAAAAGATTAAATCATGATATGACTTATATCATAGATAATTTACCAGAACCATTACCTGTTTTTAAAGCAATACAAGCAACAGGTATTGAAAATAAAGAAATGTATCATGTATTTAATATGGGAATTGGATTTACAGTAATACTAGATAAACAATACCAAGAACAAGCATTAGAATTACTTAATAAATATCATGATGCATATATTATTGGTAAAATCAAAGAAGACAAAGATAATCGTGTGTTAATTACCACACATGACAATGAAAACATAGAATTATAACCATAAATACTAAGGAGACTACTACATGAAAATAAGCATAGAAAATGAAACTAAATTAATTAAAGAAATATTAGAAGCATATGGAGTTGCTTCTAATGAAGCATCAATTGTTGCTGATGTAATTACTGATGGTGATCTTAAAGGTTTTTCAACACATGGAATTGGAAGATTTCCACAATACATAAAAAGTATGGAAGTTGGAACTATTAAAACTGAAGGAGATTATGAAATAGAAAAAGAATCTCCATCAACTGCATTAATTAATGGAAACCATAAATTTGGACATTATGTAACTGTAAAAGCTATGGATTTAGCAGTGAAAAAAGCTGATGAAACTGGAGTTGGAATTGTAGGTATTCATGATAGTAACCATTATGGTATTGCAGGATACTATGCAGACTTAGCTTCATTACAAGATATGATTGGTATTGTAATTTCAAATACAGAACCAGCAATAGCACCATTTGGAGGTAAAACCGCATTACTTGGAACTAACCCTATAACAATAAGCATACCTTCCGATGATATTCATAATTATATTTGTGTAGATATGGCTACTAGTATAACTGCTCGTGGAAAACTACTTGAAGCAAAAAGAAAAAATGAAGAAATACCAGAAGGATTTGCTTTAGATAAAGAGGGAAATCCAACAACTGATCCTGCTGAAGGACTTGAAGGATCAATATTACCATTTGGTGGATTTAAAGGATATGCTCTTGCATTTATGTTTGAATTACTTGCAGGACCCCTTGTAGGAGCAGAATGTGGAGATAAAGTTCAGGGAACAGCAACTCCTGAAGAAATGTGTACTAAAGGAGATTTACTTATTGCTATTAATCCTGAATTTTTTGCAGGTTCCATGCAATTTAAATTCTATGTAGATCAATTTGTTCGTGAAATAAGAGAAGAAAATGGAGTAGTACCAGGAGATCGTGAAATTCAAACAATTGATGAACGTTATAATAATGGAGTTCCAATAGATTCTACATTACATGAACAATTAACAAATATTGCAGATAAAAAAGGATTAGATATATCCAACTATTTTGAAGAATAAACTTTTTATTTCTTTAAAAAACTTTAACTTCCAATTTTTTTTTATTAAGTAAAAAAACTATTTTTTAATTAAAATTAAATAAAATAAGTAGTATACTTATGTTTATACAATAACAATTATTTTTCATGAAAAAATATGGTGATTATTTTTGGATAGTACTGATGTTATATATGATGGACTTAAAGATGCTGGAATTAATTTTATAGTAAGTGTTCCATGTGCAAACTTAAAAAAATTATTAAAATTAATTGATGAAGATGATGAAATAAAACATGTACCAGTAACTAGAGAAGAAGAAGGTTTTGGTATATGTGCTGGAGCCTATATGGGAGGTCTAAAACCAGCAATTTTAATGCAGAATTCTGGACTAGGAAATAGTGTTAATGTTTTAGCTTCTCTTATGAAATTATATAATTTTCCTATAATTATGATTATTAGTCATAGAGGTACATTTGGTGAAGCAGTATATGGTCAAGTACCTATGGGTAAAGCTACAACTAAGATTTTTGATAGTTTAGATATAAGATATGAAAAAGTTATTAATCCTTGTGAAAGTAAGGAAATTATTAAAAAAGCATGGGATTTATCAGAAATATCAGGTGAATCATATGCATTATTATTTGATATAAGTTATTGGAAGAGGAGTGTATAATAATGCAAAGATATGATGCAATAAAAAAGATAGTTGAAAATCTTAGTGATGAATTAGTTATTTCTAATATTGGATTTCCTTCCCGTGAATTATATGGAATGTGTGATAGAAAAGAAAATTTTTATATGTCTGGATCTATGGGTATGGCTACTCCAATAGGTTTAGGTTTAGCTCTTGCATTAGAAGAAAAAGATGACTCAAGAAAAGTTATTGTTATTGATGGTGATGGTTCATTACTTATGAATTTTGGAGAACTTATCACAGTTTATGCTCAAAATCCAAGTAATTTAATTATTGCTTTGATTGATAATGAAGCATATGGTTCAACAGGGTCTCAGGAAACATATGCCTCAAAGGTGAATTTATCAAATATTGCAAGAAGTATTGGATATACAGAAGTAACATATATTGATGCTAGAAAAAGTACTGATGATATAGATATGAATGTTATTTTAAATAAAAAAGGACCTGTATTTTTACATATAAAAGTAGAACCAGGAAATACTGATGCACCTATTATTGATCTTAGTCCATCACAAATTAAAAATAGATTTATGAAAGAAGTTAATAAATAAAACATTTTTTTGTTTTATTATTTTTTTAAATTATTGATAATACAAAAATAGTAAAAAGTATTACATACCTTCAATAAAAATAATGCTCCGACCGGGATTCGAACCCGAGTCTTCGGCTCGAAAGGCCGAAATGATTGGCCGGACTACACTATCGGAGCAAATACTTATGAAAAATATTAATTAAATAATATTTGTTTTTTAAATGGGGCCGGGGCCGAGAATCGAACCCGAGTCACGGGATCCACAGTCCCGAAGAATAACCACTATCCTACCCCGGCATTTAAAATAATTATGAACACAATCCTTCTGAAGTGCGGGAGCAGGGATTCGAACCCTGGGAGGCCTACGCCAACAGGTCCTAAGCCTGTCCCCTTTGGCCAGCTCGGGCACCCCCGCATATAAAATATAAATCCGCATACTTTATATAAGGAATGTTTCGCTTAAAATAATTCTAGAATCTGAAATTTAATAATTAAATATAATAAAATAAAGTTTCTAGAAAATGCTCCGACCGGGATTCGAACCCGAGTCTTCGGCTCGAAAGGCCGAAATGATTGGCCGGACTACACTATCGGAGCAAATTTTTTTGTAATATGTAAAATGGGCCCAATGGGGTTCGAACCCATGGCCGCCCGGTTATGAGCCGGGCGCTCTACCTGGCTAAGCTATGGGCCCAAAAGTTATAGCGCCGTCGACAGGACTTGAACCTGTGACCAATCGGTTAACAGCCGAACGCTCTACCTACTGAGCCACGACGGCACATAATTTTTATTCCATCTTACAATAGTTTATTTATAATTAGTTATATATAAACTTACCTCTCAAACTTTAAGAATAAGTATTGTTTTTGAGGCACAATATAATGTTTGTTTTCATAGTATTTAAACATTACGGTTATGAAAATAAAAACTAAAAAATACATGTACAAAAACAACAACCATATACAAACAAAAAAAAATACTAACAATAAACTATGAAACAAAGATATTTATACTTAATAAAAAACAAATAACATAACAGGATATATTTTAAAAATAGGGAGTAATAAAAGACATGGACGTAATTGAAAAAGTAAAAAACAAAGAAATATTTGATTTATTAATAGAAGCTAACGCCATAACTGAAAAAATACATGGAAAAGACATTAGTCTTGAACGAGCAATATTTCTATCATGGTGGTGTGAAAAAGGTGATTGTAAATTCTGTTATATGTCATCACAAAAAGATAGAATACAAGACCCAGAAAAAGCAAAAAGACATGTGAAAGGAATATATGCTGAAGCTGAACTAACAAAAAGAATGAATTGGAATATTGAATTTTTATCAGGTGGTTATGGAATATATAGTACAGATGAATTAATAGAAATTTCACAAACTATATATGATATTACAGACAACCCTGTATGGTTAAATATTGGAATTACTGAGGAATTAGATCAATATGGTGAAGAAATCATCGGAGTTACAGGCGCTATTGAAACAGCAAATCCACAGTTTCACAAAGAAATATGCCCAAGTAAATCCATAACAGACATTAAAAATATGTTAGTACAAGCAGGAGAATTAGGATATAAAAAAGCTATCACAATCATAATAGGTTTAGGTGAAGAAATAGAACATTTAAATGATTTATTTGAACTTATAGAAGAATTAGATATAGATAGAATAATATTTTATTCATTAAACCCTCATCCTGATACAGAATACCATTTAACACCACAACCATCATCATTGTATTATGCAAGTATTGTTGCAGCTGTACGAATTAAATTCCCTAATATTGAAATAATAACCGGAACATGGACCGATAATCTTGCAAATATAGGAGTTCTTCTTAAAGCAGGAAGTAATGGATTAACAAAATTCCCCCTATTTAAAATGTATGGAAATCGTTTTGGAAAACGAGTCGAAGAAGAAGTTTACTGGGCAGGTAAAAACTTAAAAGGTAGCTTCTCCGATATGAACTTACTAAGTCAAGGAAATAATCTTAGACCTGAACTAGACCCATTTATTCAAAGATATATTGATATGTGTTATGACAATTTAGATATCAAAAAAATATAATATCCCCCAAAAACTATTTTTTTATTATTTAACACATGTTTAATTAATTAAATACTATTTCTAATACAAATCTATAAAAAAATTATTAACTCACTTTAAATAAAACTAAAAATTTAAATTAATAGAGAATCAAAAATAAACATATAATAAAATATTATAATAAAAGATTATTTAAAATTGGAGGAATACTTATTACAGATATGATGTGTGGACTAGAAATCCACGTACAATTAAACACAAATTCAAAACTATTTTGTAGTTGTCCTACAAACTATCAATCAGCACCTAATAACACTAATATATGCCCAGTATGTTTAAACCAACCTGGTGCAAAACCATATCCACCAAACCAATCTGCATTAGACAATGCTATAAAAGTAGCATTGATGCTTGGTTGTGAGATTTCAGATGAAATAGTGTATTTCATGAGAAAACACTATGATTATCCTGACTTATCAAGTGGATATCAAAGAACATCCGTTCCTGTGGGAATTAATGGAGAATTAAATGGAGTTAGAATCCATGAAATCCACGTTGAAGAAGATCCAGGACAATACAAACCAGATAAAGGAACTGTTGACTTTAATAGATCAGGTATTCCACTTATAGAAATTGTAACTGAACCAGACATGAAATCACCTGAAGAAGCAAGAAATTTCTTAAATGAATTAATAAGAGTATTAAACTACAGTGGAAGTGCTCGTGGTGAAGGTACAATGAGAGCTGATGTTAACATATCTATTGAAGGTGGAAAAAGAGCTGAAGTTAAAAATGTTAACTCAATAAGAGGAGCTTACAAAGTACTTAAATTTGAATTAATCAGACAAAAGAATATTCTTAGAAGAGGTGGAGAAGTTCAACAAGAAACACGTGCATATCTTGAATCTCAAATGATTACAGTTCCAATGAGATTAAAAGAAGATGCAGATGATTATAGATACATACCAGATCCGGATCTTCCACCATTAAAAATTGATCCAGCACATGTTGAAGAAATCAGACAAAATATGCCTGAACCAGCTCACTTGAAAACTGCAAGATTTGTAGAAGAATATGGAATTGATAAAGCTGATGCAAAAGTATTAACTTCTGAACTTGAATTAGCTGATGCATTTGAAGAAGTTTGTAAAGAAGTAGATGCTAATGTTGCAGCAAGATTAATGAGAGATGAATTAAAACGGGTATTACACTATAATAAATTAGAATTTGCTGAAAGTGAAATAACCGCATCAGATATTATTGAATTAGTTAATTTAATTGAAAGCAAACAAGTAACACCAGAAGCAGCACATAAATTAATTGAACAAATGCCTAATAATAGTAAAACACCAACAGAAATTGGTAAAGAAATGGATATTATTGGTGTTGTTGAAGATGATGCTATAGCAAATGCTATTAATCAAGCAATTGATGAAAATCCTAATGCTGTGGAAGATTATAAAAATGGAAAAGAAAATGCAGTTAACTTCCTTGTTGGTCAAGTAATGAGGTTAACTAGAGGAAAAGCTAATGCTGGAGAAACCAATAAAATGATTAAAGATAAATTAGACCAATTGTAATTTAATTTATCTTTTCATGTGCTATAACTTCAAATAAGGAGGATATTAAGAATGAGTGATCATAAAAAAGTAAAAGATTATATGACTCGTGATGTAATAACAGTAACACCCGATATGCCAATAAGTAGAATAAAAGAAATAATCAAAGAAACCGGTCATGATGGATTTCCTGTAGAGGAAAATGGGGAAATTGTTGGAATAATCACTACTTCAGATCTTCTTATTCGTGATATAACACCTACTGTTAAAGGAATGATGTCCGATGACATTGTTATAGCTAATGAAGAATTATCTATTAGTGATGCATCACGAGTAATGTTCCGTATGGGAATTTCAAGACTACCTGTAACAAATGAAAATAAAAAGGTTTTAGGTATTATTACTAATACAGATATTTTAAGATCTCATATTGAAAGATCAACTCCTGAAAAAGTGGATCAATTCAGAAATACTCTGGAACAATTATATGGTGTTAAAACATTTCTTTCTAAAGAACAAGTTCCTATAAATGAATTAAAACCTACTCAAGATAAGGTATATGCTGATGAATTACAAGGTAGAACTTATGAAATTGAAAGAGGTCTTGCAGAGCCAATTATTGTTGTAAAAACAGAGCCTCATAAATATTTAGTTGTTGATGGTCATCATCGACTAGTAGCATCTAATCAGATGGGTAATGATACTATTACAGCATATGTTATTAAACTTAGTAAGAAATTTAAGTTAGGTATTGAAAAAACTGCTGAGAAAAATGGAATATTCACTTTAGATGACATTGAAATCATATCTGATGCTCAACACCCACTAATAGCTATAACAGGTAGTTTAAGAGATAAAAATACAACTATAAAGAAGTGAGATAAATGAAAGATGATATAATTCGAGAAATCTATGATACATTAGTAGATAGAAAAGAAAATCCTATAGACTCATATACTTCAGAGTTAATGCAAGATTCCCATAAGAAAGCAGAAGATAAAATACTTGAAAAATTAGGTGAAGAAGCAACAGAAGTTATTTTAGCTTCAAAAAATAATGAAGATCTTGTTCATGAATCTGCAGACCTCATCTTTTTTACCTTGTTAAACCTTGCATACAAAGGTATTCCATTAGATGATGTTTTTGATGAATTAATTCAAAGACATAACTAGATTTAAAAAAAAATAACCTCCTTAAATAATCTTTTTCTAAATTTTTTATTTTTGAAATACTATACCTATATACAACCAAGTATTTTTTATAAAATAAAAGTAACTTTAAATTATATGTATTTTTCTACCAAATAAAATATATTTCTTAAAAAAAGTATTAATTTAATAAAACAATGAACTAAATAAATTAAACGAAAAGTTATATCCTAAATTAAGTTTTTGATAAAAAAAAGAAGAAATTAAATACAATTATTCATTGTATTTTTTAGCATCATCCAATCTTATTTTCTTTCGCATGATTTTACCACTAATAGTTTTTGGAAGCTCATCAACATATTCTATTGCACGTGGATATTTATAAGGTGCTGTAACATGTTTTACATGATTTTGTATATCTTTTGTTAACTCATCACTTGGTTTATAACCATCTGCTAATACAATAGTTGCCTTTACTATTTGACCTCTTATTGGATGTGGTATTCCAGTTACTGCACAATCAAGAATTGCACTATGTGATAATAATGCACTTTCTACTTCAAAAGGTCCTATTTTATATCCAGAACTTTTAATTACATCATCTATACGTCCCTTATACCAATAGTAACCATCTTCATCCAGCCATGCAGAGTCACCAGTATGATAATAACCACCATATATTGTTTCATCAGTTTTTTCTTGATTATTATAATATCCTTTGAATAATCCTAGTGGATAACCATCTGATATATCAAATACTAATTCACCTGTTTCTCCAACATCACATTCTTTTCCTTCAGCATTTAATAATTTAATATTAAATAATGGTGCTGGTTTTCCCATAGACCCTAATTTTATATCTAACCAAGGGAAGTTTGCTATTGTTGCAACTGTTTCTGTTTGACCAAATGATTCCCTTATACTAAGACCAGTTAAATCCTTAAATTTATAATACACTTCATCATTTAATGGTTCACCTGCAGTTGTTACATGTTTTAGAGAAGAAAAATCCAGTTTATCAATGTCTTCTTTAATAAAAAAACGATACATTGTTGGTGGACAACATAATGTTGTAATTTTATGATTTAATGCCTTTGAAAGAACATCGAATGGATGAAATCTTTCATAATCATATATGTATATTCCAGATCCTGCAATCCATGGTCCATATATTTCACCCCATAATGCTTTTCCCCAACCAGTATCAGCTATAGTGTAGTGTAGGCCATCTTCCACAACTTGATGCCAGTAATATGATGTAACAATATGTGCTAATGGATAACCAAAGCTATGTTGAATCATTTTTGGTTGTCCTGTTGAACCTGATGAAAAGAAAATTACTGAGATATCTTCAACACTATCATCTTCATAAACAGGTCTTTCAAAATTATCTGAAACTTGTTCAACTTCTTTTCTTAAATCATACCATCCTTCTTTATCTTCAGTTCCAACAAATACTTTGTTTAGATTTAGTCCTAATGTTTTTTCCACTTCAGCATAGCTTTCAGGTACACCATCTTCTCTGATAGTTACTACAGTTTTTATATTTGCTGCACTTATACGATACTCAATATCTTCAGGTTTAAGCATATGTGTTGCAGGAACTGCTATTGCTTTAAGTTTATGTAAAGCTAACATACAATACCAAAAATCATATCGACTTTTAAGTGTTAAAAGTACAGGTTCACCCTTAGTAACTCCAATTGATTGAAAGAAATTTGCTGCTTTATCACTTAAGATTTTTAAGTCCTTGAATGTGAATACTTTATCTTCATTATCATCACACCAAGATAATGCTACTTTATCCGGATGTTCTCTTGCATAAACATCAACTATATCATAAGCAAAATTAAAGTCTTCAGGTACATTTATCTCTAGATTTTCATTGAAATCATCATAAGATTCAAATTCTGTTCTTGGTACAAATTTATCTAATAAGGATGCCATATTAATCAATACCACCTTTATTGTTTAGTACATCTAAGAATTTAACTTTTTTATCACCTATTGCTACCATTGAATGTTTATGTAACGAGTCAAAGTAGATTGAATCTCCCGGATTTAAGTCAATTATATTATCTTTAATATATATTCTTAGATTTCCTTCAAGTACATAGACAAATTCATAACCTTTATGGTAATTTGGTTCTGGTATGTAATTATCATCACGTGGCATTACTGTAACTATGAATGGTTCTATTGCTTTATGGGTGAAGTTTGATGCTAAATTTTCATAATCATATGCTTCTCTACGGTCAATTCGTATTCCTTTATCTTTACGAGTTACTGCAAATACACTCATTCTTGTATCTTCCCCAGTTAAAAGTAGACTTGTATCCACATTAAATATAGCAGCTGCTTCATAAAGAATACTTGCAGGTATATCTATTTCTCCTGTTTCATATTTAGTATAAGTTTCAACAGGTACATCTAGTTTACTTGCCATGTCCTGTACACTTATTTCACAAACTTCTCTCATGTCTTTAACACGACTAGCTATTTCTGTTTGAATATCTACCATGATTCATATTCTCCTTAAATATTTGATTATTTGAATTAAAATAAACTAAAAAAAAATTAAAATTGAAAAGTATTAATTAAAATTATTTATACTACTTTCTTTGTAAATTAAAAATAATTTTTCTTATATGAAATCTTATAATAAAGACTATAAATTAATTATATTGAACTTGATATATAAAAAATACTAAATTAAAAAATTAAGTTATGAAAAAATAGATAAAAAAGTGATTATAGAAAAAATATGAATATTTAATCCAAATATTTTTCTATTAAAGTCATTCCCCAGTCAGCTAATTCTGCTGCTTTTTCAGGAGTCTTTGCTTCAGAGAAACATCTATAGATTGGTTCTGTTCCAGATGGTCTGATAATTACCCATCCATCATCTGTTATTACTTTTACACCATCAGTTGTATCTACTTCATATTCAGTAGTATCATTTATTATTCCTTCTGCAACTACTGTTTTTTTATCATCAGGACATTCAACTTTTCTTTTTTCTGAGAAGTATGTTGGTAGTTCATCTATTAATTTAGATAATGGTTTTTTACTTGTTGCTAATATTTCAAGTAGCATTGCTGTAGCTAATCCAGAATCTCTTCCATATACAAAATCAGGGAAGATTAATCCACCATTTTCTTCTCCACCAAATAATCCATCAATTTCTTGTAGTTTACGTGCTACTACTAAATCTCCTACTCTTGTAAGTATGATTTCACCATTGTTTTCTAGTGCTATATCTGCTATTGCATTACTTGTAGCAACTGTTGTTACAATTTTTCCACCATTATTTTTTTCAAGCATGGATTTTTCTACTAATGCAAATGATTTATCCCCAAATACAAATTGACCTTTTTCATCAATACATATTGTTCTATCAGCATCCCCATCATGTGCTATTCCTATATCTGCACCTGTTGCTTTAACAACATTTATTAGGTCACCTAAATTATCTTCTGTTGGTTCTGGATTTCTTCCAGGGAATGCTCCGTCTGGTTGACAGTTAAGTGTTGTGATTTCACAGCCTAATTTTCTTATAATGTATGGAGTTGTTCCACATGCTGCTCCAGATCCACAGTCCAGTACTACTTTTAGATTTGCTTCTTTTATTGCTTCTACATCTACTCTTTTTAGTACTTCATCAATGTATTCGTCAATGATATCTCTTTTGTATGCTTTTCCAATTTTATCCCATGTTACTCTTTTTTGTTTATCATTGAAATAAATGTCTTCGATTTCTTCTTCTAAATCATCAGGTGTTCCTATTCCATCAGCATCTAATAGTTTTAGTCCATTGTATTTTGGTGGATTGTGTGAAGCAGTAATCATTATTCCACCATCATAGTATTGTCTTACTGCGTATTGTACGGCTGGTGTTGGAAGTGTTCCAAGATCCACTACATTACATCCTGCTGATAATAATCCTGCAGTTACTGCATATTTTATCATTTCAGATGAAGTTCTTGGATCTGAACCTACAGCTATTGTTCCAGTTACTTTTGTTCCATAAGCTGCTGCAATTTTTGATGCAAATTCAGGAGTTAAAACTGTATTAGCTACTCTTCTTACACCAAAAGTCCCGAATAATTGTTTCATATATTAATATTCTCCTTTAAATTAAATTTATAATTAAATAAAAAAAATTATAGTGTATGTTATTATATGCATTTTTTAATGTATACATTTTTTTATATTTTCTCAATATAGTAAACTAGATTATTGTTTTCATCATAACATGCCCATGTTTTATTATTATACATCCATGTATAGTTCTGGTATGGTTGTATTTCAGTCCATGAGTTATCATTGTTTTCAATCCATGTTACATTATAGTACTTTGAACCATTAAATATGTAGTCTACATTCCATAATGTTCCATTGAAGTTCCATTGATATTCATATCCAGTGTTTGTTGTTGCATAGTAGGATGTTTCATTTATTTTCTTCCAATAGTATGGATGTATTGTACTCCATTTAACAGCATAGTTATTATTGTTATTTTCTATAGTTGATGATATATTATTTGAATCAACCCATTTGGAATATGTTAACATGGATAATAATGGCGGTTTTGTTTTAATAGTGTTTGTTAATTCTATGTTTTTTTGGTTTGTTGTTTGGTTTTCTAGGTTTTCTACACTAATTATTTTAACATCATATAATCCTGTGGCTTCATCAAGTGTTCTGTTTCTTGTAAGATATTTTATTGTAATATTATTTTTTCTAAGTTGATTTATTATATCACTTGAGACATAATCTTCTTCTTCCATTTGTATATAATCGGATTCTGTGTTTCTTGTAATGTATACTTCTGTTATATTATTTTGTGTAATATAATCTATTATTTCTTTTTGACCTGATGAATCTTCTATAAGCATTGCATTATCTTTAATGGCATTTGGTACTATTGTTGGTAGTTCACCATAAAATCCATAGTAAGCACGAGTTGTGTTATTTATTAATCCATCATATTTTAATTTATTATTTACATTTTCACTTATTTCTTCGGATGTAGAACCACTTATTTCTTCTATTGTTAAATTATACTTCTTAAATGTGTCTTTTATTGTTTCAGGTAAATATCCTACAATAATTATATGTTTAATATCATGTTTTTTAATATAATCTTCATAATCAGGATTTAAATACTCTGATGAATCATATGTACTATTTGTTGCTGTGACAAAAACAGGTGTTCTTGTATATGCACCAAGTAAACCAGCCATAGGATCCGATGCTGTGAATATTATTGTATCATTGTTTTTATCATTTGTATTATCTGCTATTTTTGTTAAAATATCTGCTATAGAATTACCATTTACTTGTTGAACTTGTATATTCATGGAATGTAATTTGAGTAATTGTTGTGCTGATATTGGTCCTACAACTACTATTTTTTTAATATCATTTTGTTTTACATATTTGGGTAACCACTCGTCTAATTGATTGGGTAATGTTTTATCAGATAATATTAATGGAACTTGATTATATCCTGCATATACAGAAACTCCTATTTCTAATCCTCTCATTTCACCAGTACATGTTGATATTATCACTGTTTTTTCAGAAACATCTATTGAATTAACATATATATTATTAATTAGAATTATTCCAATCAAGAGAATAACCAATATTATTACTACGTATTTACTTTGTTTTTTCATTGCAAATTCACCATTTATGTTTTAATAGAGCATATTTTGTAATTTTGGTTAGTGTATTCTACTTGCACATAACTTGGAGTTGATGTATTTTGTCTTAGTAATATGTAATCAATACCTAAATCATTTAGTTCATAGATTGTTGAATGATTTTTAACAATATGTACTGGATCAACCACATAATCCGGAATAGATTCAGTGAAACCACCATAAACAACTGATGAATTACTACTACATACTATAATTGTATCCATTATTGAATCCTCTGATACTACAAAGGAATTATTAGAATTTTTCATAAACCATGACATGACATCATATCTATCATAAGCTAATTGTGAATTTCCAAACCGAGATGATATGATTGTTGGCTTTATAATTGTACCAATTGGATCTATACATACATGCATTTTCTCAGGAAATATTGTCGTATTATAATCATCCTCACCTAATAAATCAGGTGTATAACTATCAACATACATTATTGTTGAAAAAGTAGAAACTATGACTAACATAATGATAATTATCACCCTTAGTTTAACTGATTTTAATGAATATATAAAATACATAAAACCAATTCCAGATATAATTATAAGTGGATATGATGCAACTTCCAAAATTCTAATTGAAACTGTTTCAACACCAAGATATGTTATTTGACTTAATAATACTAATGACAATGCCCATACTATTAAAAATAAAGATTTATCTTCTTTTTCCTTTAATAATTTATAAAAACCAATAACTGTGAATATAAAACATATTATTCCATAGTATTTGAAGATAAAATCTGTCAGAAGTAATGAATTACCTGAAATTGAATTGAAAATTAATGTGTACTTAATGTACACATAAGTCCACCATGGCAAACCTACTACTACAACCACAAAGATAAATAATAAAACATGATTAATTTTAAACTTAAATCTACATAATTGAATTAATCCATATAATCCTAAAACACCAATTGTCATTAATGCTGTGGCCATATGTAAATTACAAATTAAACCCAATAAAATTGCAGATAATATTATATTAGAAGATTTACTATATTGAATAGCTTGATAAAAGAAAAGACAAGCTAACATAGATAAAGCTATTGCAATTGTTGCAGGTGTACATATTACACTCCTATTGAATGTGACAAATGAAAACATTCCTAGAAATCCTGTACACATACCCGTTATTATATTATCTGAAAATTTATATCCACAATACGTTATTACAAAAATTAAGAAAAAGAAAAAAAGGGTTGTAATATTCTTGTTAAATTCATTAAAGATATTCCAGATAACTTAGAAAATAATCCTAGCATTAGATGAAACAATGGTGGATACATTATTAATCTACCTATAGGTGCAACTGTTTCATAATCCCAAAAAACTAGTCCTTGTTTCATATATAAATCAGCCATGTGAATATGATAATAAACATCCCATGATATAGGATATGTGAATTTATATATGAGTATAGAAGCAATTATAAATGAAAAAATAGCAGGTATTAAAAGTAATTTCTTATTTTCTTTATCGATATTCATTTATAACACAACTTTTTTTTAAAATATTATATGTTAAATCACATATATAGAGTTTAAATTAATTAAATATAATCTATCATTAACTATGTGTTGTATACATAATGTATACCTATTAGAAATACATGTTTACATAATCTATTTTATTGTGTACATCCAACTTTACTTTGTATACATAATGTAAACAAAAATACAATATATCATTTATACACCCAAATAACAATTAATTAAGAAATACAAATGTACACTTCAAGTACACATAATATTAAGAAAAAGTACACTTTACACAAAACATATATAACAATGAACAATATAAATTATATTAATCAAACACAGATGTACACTTAAAGTACACAAGATGTTATATTAAAAAAAGATGCTTAATAATAAGTTTACACATGATGATGTATGGAAAAAATAAAATATACATAATGTACACATACATGTTTACTTAAAAAAATAAATAACCCAACAAATAGTTATAATATAAATAAAGCATTTTCACAGGAAAAAATATAGTACACATAAAGTACACATCAAATATTCAAGGGATTAAAAAAAATGAGTTCAAAAACAGCTACCATAAGATTTAAAAATGGAGAAAAATGGGATGAATTTTTAAAAAGTATCGAAGAAAACAATGGAACTACTAGAGGATACATTGGATTAACAGTTGAAAATCTCATTGAATTATATCTTAACGACCCAAACATAACCATAGATACTATAAATAAGCTAAGAGAAACAAACAAAAAATTACAAGAAAAAATAGATTTTCTCGAAAAAGACCATGCTGAGAATGATACAGCACAATTAGAAGAAGAAAATAAAAAATTACAAGATGACATCAATATTACTCATGCAAAATATGATGAATTAGAAATAAAGTATAACCAAATACAAGAAAGATACTCAGAAATAGAAGAGTTAAATAGGACAATTAACTCTGAAAAAATAGATCTTCAAAATAAGAACATTGAACTTAGTAGTAAAATAGAATTTCCAGAACAAGAAAATAAACTTCTTCAAAAAAATTATGATTTACTCGAAGAAAATTACACACAATTAAGAGAAGATAATAAAAATATTAATGAAATTTTTAAAACAATAAACGAAGATCTTAAACAACAACAAAAAGATACCCGAAGAGCACGTAATGATTACAGACATATTGTTGAACGATTAAATAAACTACAAGAAGAATATAATAATTTACAAAATGAAAATAAAAATTATCGTGTGCTATTTGCAGAAATAAAAAAGATGTCACTTAGAGAAAGAGTTCTGGGAAAATATCCAAACAATATAAAAGAACTAAGTCAAGCCCCTGAAGATGAAGAAAAAACTAATCATTACACAACAGAACATATGGAAAATAATAAAGAAGAATAATTAAATTCTTAAATTATTTTCTTCTTCTAAAATTAATTCTATTTGACCATTATAATTTGTTACTTTTCCAGTTACAGTAATATTCATACCATTATATAATTCTGTTTCGATAAGAGTAGATGAAAAAATAACTAAGTTAATATTACCTGTATCATCAGTTAATTTAATTATTCTAGTTCCTGATTTTGTAATTGTTTGTGATTCAATTACACCAACTATTTCAACTTGATTATCTAGTTTTGAATTATCTATCTTATCTATTGTTAATTGTTCTGGAGTTACATAGCCATAAGTTAAAATTAAGCCAAGTATTCCAATTAGTACAGTTATTGTCGAAATTTTAAATATTTGTTTATCTTGCATAACCTTTTTTCTTGTTAATTCATATAATTTAAATAGTATTTAATTATTTTGTAACTCAATCATTTGTTGTAATTTAGAAATTGTATCTACTTGATCTAATCCTATGTCATCCCGAAGTCCTTTGATTGCTGGAAATCTTAGAGAATATCCTGTTTCATATTCATTACTCTCCACTATTTCACTATAGGCTACTTCTAGTATTACTTCGGGTTTAAATGTTACTTGTTGTTCTGCACGAGTTATTACTAATTTTTCCATACGTTCTGTTAATGAGGCTAACATTTCATCATCCATTCCTGTTGCTGCATGAACTAATGTTTTATAGTCTCCTGTTTTTTCATCATATAATGATAATAGGTATGATCCAAAGAATTTTGCTCTTTTTCCTTTACCATATGTTCCACCAGTTATTACACAATCTAGTGTTTCACGTACTGGCTTGTATTTAAGCATATTTTTTCCTCGTTTTCCTGGTGAGTATGGACTTGTTATGTCTTTGAACATTATTCCTTCATGTCCTGCATCTATAGACCATGTGAATAGTTCTTCAGCTTCAATGTAATTTAATGGTGTTACTATTTTCATAGTACTTAGTTCTACATTATTTGATGGTGTTACTATTTCATTTAATAGTTTTCTTCGTTCTCCTAGTGGTTTTTCTGCTATTGGTTTATCAAAGAATAATACATCAAATAAAAATACTTTTAATGGTATTTTTTCACGCATTTTTTCTATATCGTATTTTCTTTTTACTCTTTGAAGAATGTATTGGAATGATATTGGCTTGTTATCTTTTGTAGCTATTACTTCTCCTTCTACAATGAAGTCTTTATTTGGTAGTGCTTCTTCTATGTATTCAACTACTTCTGGTAATGCATTTGTTACATTTTCTAAACGTCTTGTGAATATTTTTGTTTTTCCATCATAGTGGTGTATTTGTACACGTATTCCATCATATTTTGTTTCACAGATAACATGTTCCATTTCGTTTATACTTTCTTTTATTCCAGGACTTAGTTGTGCTAACATTGGTTTTATTGGTTTACCTGGTGTTATTGTCAGATTTTTAACTGATTGTTCAGATTCCTGTGCTCTTATTGCTACTTCACCTAAATCATTGGATAACATGTATGCTTTATCTATTATTTCTTTATCCATGTTGTATGCTTGTGCTATTGCATCCACCAGTGTTCCTTCACCTACGCCTATTCTGAGTTTTTCTGTTATTGTTCTTGTTATGTATTTTGCCTCTAATGGTGTTGCTGAAGTGTATAATTCTAGTATGAAGTTAAGTTTTTTGTTTTGTGAATTGCTTCCTGTGATTGATTCTGTTTTTCGAAGATTTGAGATTACTTTTGTTACTGTTAGAGGTACTTTGAAGAATGTTACTTGTTTATTGTTTTTTACTAGTTCTTGTGTGATTTCTCCCATATCTCCTACTGTTGCTAGTTTATCTTCTATTGTTTTTGTTTTTTCTCCAAGAAGTTTGGATAGTGATTTGATAATTAATTGGGTGGAGATACCCATTTCTTTATCACTCCATGGTGGAAATATTTTTCCTTGAAGAAGTAGTGTTATATCATATGTTATTTCAGGGTCGGTTTCTTTAATTTCTTTAAGAAAATCAGATATTATATCCCGTTTTTCTAATCTACTAGAAGTATTACTTATTTTTTCATAAACTTCTACTAATTTTGTATAGGAAGTTTTTGTCATTTTAATCACTATATTAGGGCTTTGAATAGTCTTCCATCTTTTTCTTTTATTTTGAAGATTTTTACATTTTCATTTTCAATTATTGTTTTATAGTATTCTTCATCTTCTTTTGATAGTTTATTTCCAAGATATATTGCTTCTGGTTTTATAAAGTCTACTTCTATTGTTTCTGGTGTTATATTTAGTACTTCATTAAATTTATCATCAATTATATTATGAAGTTCTTTTGATTCTAGTACTTTATTTAACTTAGTGATTAGTTTTTCATAGTTATAGCTTAGTTGGGAATTTTTTATTTCTAGATAGTTATCTGATAGTATTTCTTGTATTTTTGTATTGTTCATCGTATTTGTATATACTGGCTCTAGTAATCCATCTAGCATACGATATTCTGTTTCGGAGTATTTATGGTTTGTTATGTATGTCCATTCATTATCATATTCATTGATTGTTTCTACTATTTTTATTAATGATGCACAGTGTCTATTATATATTGGATATTCAATATCTTCTAATGTGAGTGCTTGTTTTGTATAAAGTACTGGGAATATTTTCTGTAATTGTTTTACTGTTGTTGGTGTTATTTCTTTAAAATCATATGCTACACATATTGCATTTTGATTGTCTGTGTATTTATTCCATACTTCTTCTTTATTGTAGGGTGTTTGGAATAGTGTTGTGTACATATTATCTTGATATAGTTGTATTGTGAAATAGGTGTTTATTACTACAAATCCTATTTGTTGTGTTATAAATTGATTCATGTATGCTTTCCATTTTTCCTGGTCTTCTTCTGTCATTTCATTTGTATCTTTAGAGTATACTAATGTCATTAATTTAATAAATGGAAAGTTTGAATTTTCAATTTCTTCTTTTTCATCATCTTTTAGGAAGTTTGGATCTTCCTGTTCTAGTTTTGCTATTTGTTGTTCCATTAATGAGTTTAGTTGTGTTTTTATTGCTTTTTCATAATCTATTTTAACGATGTTTTCATGGTAATTTGGTGATAGTTTTGATTTGGATAGTTTGAGTTTTCCATTGCATATTTTTTTTAAGATGTTCTTCATCAATTTTGTTTGAATAGTATTTTCCTATTACGGGTGGAAAATGTTCTATTTTAAGTTTATCTGCTTCTTTAAGTTCTGTTACATCATCTTGTTTTGTAGCTAATATTTTGAAATAATTCATTTTCCATTCTTTATTTATTGATTCATCAAACATAATTATCATCTTATCCTATATTTATTTTAAAAAAAATAGTGTGAATAGTTTTATTCTAGTTTTTTATATTATATTATTTATTTTTCATTAGTAAAAAATTTTTTAAAATAGAATATATTTTAAATCACTTGCAGAATTATCATGATTAATAATTAAAAATAATATTTTATAAAAAAACTTTAAAAAACAAGTATTTTATAAATAAAAAGCAAAAATAAATCAAAAATTAATACATGATTAAAATAAAGTTTAAATAAAATAAACAAAAGATAATAATCAACCATAATTGATAATAAGTCAAATAAAACAATTAAAAATAATACATACTATTAAAAAATAAAAGAAAGAAAACTAAAAAATAAGAAAAAAAGTTATCTAGGAGATTACCCATATGACTGATGAAAAATTATCATTCACACAGAAATTAAGAAAAGATGGATTTATAAATGGTACCCAACCACAAACAACAACAGAAGAAAAAAAAGTTGTTGAAGAAGTAAAAGAGAAAATAGATGAAATTCCAGAACCAATAAAAGAAGAAATCAAAGAAACAAAACCAGAAACTACTACAACCAATAACAACATAACATTTCTTGCAATACTACTAATCATCATAATAATACTAATAATACTACTAGTAATTTAAATAAAACAAGTATAAAAAAATAAGAATCCAATATAATATAAAAAAAATAATTTTTTCTCAAAAAGACAAATATCATTCAAAAAAAAAAATATGATAAAAAAAATATATTAAAATGAAATAAAATTTTCATTTAATATATTCTCTGTTTCTATTCTTAAGGTGTTACAGTTATATTTACCCTATTATTAGCATAAATATTCTTACCATCATAAACTACAGTAACTAAGACTGGTTTTTTTATTTCATAGTTTATAATTGCAGATCCATTTACTAAATTAGTAACATTAATTGTAACTCCATTAATTTTAACAGCGATTTTACCACAATTTACTAATTTTTCTTGACTATCCATTACAGATACTTTGAAATGAGTACTATTTTGTTTCGTTAATTGTACAGATGTAGGTTCTCCTGCTTGAATAACTAAAGTTGAATTTTGTCTTGCAGATTCATACTTATTACTTCCCTCATACACAGCAGTTATAGTATAATTCTTAGGACTGTACTTAGTTATATCCACATTAAACATTGCTATATTCTGTTCAATAAAAGCATAACCAATAGTTACACCATTTAATTTAAATGCTAATTTACCACTAGATATGATATTTTTATTCTCATCTTGTACTATAGCAATTATAGTAGCACGAGTACCAACACTAACCACATCAGACAATAAAACAGATGATCCATATTTATTTACAGATAATACCTTATTAATTGAACTGTGATAATATGCAAGTGAAGTATCATAATATTCAGCAGATATATTTAATTGTTTAGATGTATCAGGAATTGTGTAATTTAATTTAGCAAATCCAGTTTCATCAACATCCACTTTACCAATTACAACACCATTTTCTTTAAATACAACATAACCTTTATCAATAGATACATATGGTGAATTCCACATAGTACCATTTCTATATGTTACATTAGCACTTAATTCAACCATATCACCAATATGACCTACAATATCATCTAATTTTATTTGACTAGATTTATATAAAGAAGTTGATCCGTAATTATATCTTACAGTATTCTGTACTGTTTCACCATCCATTTCTTGTATTACTGCATTATCTCCTAAAAGACTAGTTGAATTTAAAAAGTTCCATTCAACAGTGTTATTTCTACCTTCTGTAATGTTAACTGCAAATCCATCAGTAGTTAGTGTATATAATGTACAATTATATATATTATTAAAATCGGAATTTAATATTAATAATATTGATGGCATGTTCAGTTTTAACATGGAAGTTATTCCAATTATATTATTATGGTTAGATTGATTCATTAAGAGTAATCCCATGTTTGATTCAAGATTAGATCCACGTACACTAATACTTGCTGAATAATCATTAGGTCGTTTACTTATATAGTTATAAGATGAATTATCTAATATTATTCCAATAAAGTTAATAGATGACTGAGATTGTAATCCTCCAAAAGTAAAGTTATTATAATCAGAATTTTTCATATAAACATCCACTGCTCTATTAGCATATTGAGCTACTAATGTTTGTGCTGTTATATTATTATATTTTGCATTTTCTAAGAATAATAGTATGGTATTATTTGAATAAGCTGAATACATATAACCATGAGTTATTGTATTATAATTTCCAGTTACATGTTCTACAATAATATTAGTATTATTATTAGTTTTATCAGCATCTACATCAATAGTACCTGTTGAATTAATTGTATTGTAATTTCCATTTATTGTTATTATAGTTTGATTACCTAAAACACCTTCAATATCTAGAGCAAAGTCTAAATTAGATGAATTACCATCTATTATTATTTTAGTGTTATTTCCTATGAATTTAGCTCCTGTAATATTAATTTCATTAGCTGAAAGTATTAATTTACAATCATAATATGTTGTACCATCAGAAACAATAGTTAATGGTTTAGTTATATTTAATACTTTATCATGTAAATTACCTGTAAGCATTATTTTAATTCCTGCAGGTACGTTATTTCTTAAAATACCATTTTCATCAAAGAACTGAGAATATGTACTATCAGTTAAATAGAAATCTGTAGTTATACTTTCTGGAAGATTTTCTCTTACACGATTATTTGAATTAAGTTTTAATACAGAATCATCAGCTAACTCTTCAGAATATAATATATTATTTGTTACCGCATTTTCATAGGAATTTTCATTTATAAGTACACTGTATTTTGTATTTGTTATTATTGTATTTTTAGTTACTAATGTAGTTGTAGTGTTTAATAATTCAATTGCTGTATTATTTTTAGCAATTATATCTATTGCATTAGAAGTTATATTTGTTTTTAATGAATCTATAATTTCAATAGCTTTCACATTATCATTATACATTTCAAATGTATCGCTTACTATTGTCACATTTTTAGTTTTATATGTATTTACACCTATGGCGTTAAGTCCATTTAAATAAAACTTATTTGAAAATACAGCTAAATCATGAGCTGCAGATAAAATTACCCCATATGAATTAGATGTTTCTGATTTAAATGTAGAATATCTTATTCCCCATGGATGATATATATCAGCAATATATGCATTTATATTTGTTGCTTGTAGTCCTGTTGCTTGACCATTTGCTTCAGTACTTACATTATTATATTCAAAACGTACTGTTTGATTTATCATGTTTATTCCATATGCATAACTATTACCATCTGTTACTATGTTGTTATACAATATCCGTACATATGTTAAAAGTTCAGGATTTACTAAATTTATAGAATATATTGTATCATATTCTCCTTCAACA
Organism: Methanosphaera sp. WGK6; assembly: GCF_001729965.1. Lineage (NCBI taxonomy): Archaea > Methanobacteriati > Methanobacteriota > Methanobacteria > Methanobacteriales > Methanobacteriaceae > Methanosphaera > Methanosphaera sp. WGK6. The sequence goes on from NZ_JRWK01000005.1 coordinate 83,667, forward strand.
TGGGTAAATGTTGTGTTTAAATTATTTCTTTGTATTATTAAACCAGTTGTGTTTAATGCTTCAATACCTGTTGTTCCTGCATGTCCTGTTTCATCAACTGTTGTTGAAAGTCCTTTTGTTGTAATATTATTATATTGTATACTAATTGATGTTTTTGAATCTTTTATACTTATTGCTGTTACATTAGATTTACTATTTACATTAATATTATTGTAATTTATGAGTAATTTTGTTGAATTAATAACGTTTATAGCATTAGCATTTGTTGTTATATTTACATAAGATATTGTGTTTGTAGGTGTGTTTAGGTTAATAGCTTCCCTATTGTTATTGTTTATGATAGTAATATTACTTATATTGAGATTTGTTGTTCCGAGTGTTGTAATTGTTGTATTATATAATACTGAATTATTGTAATAAAGTATAGATACTGTTTTATTATTATCTAAGATTATGTTTTTATTTGATAGTGATCCATTTATCATGAAATGAATATCTTTATCAGAGGATAATTGTTTAATATATCCTTTTTCATCAAAGTATGTGTTGTATGTTTCTTCAGACAATACATAATTAATGTATATTGGTGTGTTTGAAGATATTTCATTATTTTGACTAGATTTTACTGCATTATCTCCTACAAGTACATCTGCTAGTAATTCATTGTTTTTGATTATGTTATTTTCACCATTTAAAATAATAGCATATTCATTATTTGTTTGGAATTTAACTTTTTGAACAACACCATTATTATTTAATATAATTATTGGATTATTATTTGTATTTTGAATAATTAATCCAGATACATCAAGTTTTCCACCATTTTCTTTTATAGTAACATTGTATGAGGTTATTTTATTATTACCTTGTATGATACTAATTGTTTTATTTATAATTATATTTTTATTAGTTAGAGCTCCAGTGATTGTTATTTGTTCTATTGTTCCAAATGAAGGTCTTAAATTACCATTTTCATCAAAGAATGTATTGTATGATTCATCATCAATTGTTATCTCAACTACTTCAGGTAAATTATTTTCTACTATGTTTGTTGTGCTTGTTGAGTTTACTGCTGCATTTCCTCTATATCCATTTGTATAAAGGTAATTATTTTTAACTGAATTATTTCCATTTTTCAATATAATTGTATATGCATCTTGAGATGTTGTTATATTATTTTCCTCAATTGTGTTATTTTTACCATTGATTGATATTGTTCTATCAACGGTATTATTTTTAATTATTGAATTATCTGCAGATAATTCTATAGCTCGTGAAGAAGTACCTGTTAGACCAGATACTGTGTTATTTTCTATAATATATTTGTATTTTGCTTCTAATCTTAATGTAAGTATTATTTTATCTGTACTTGAAAGACTGTTGTATAATGTTGATCCTATTGAATCTACAAATGTATTGTTTGCAATTATTTGTGTTATTCCATAGTTTTCAGAACTTCCTGTAACTACAACACCAGTACTTTTATTAAATACTGAGTTTGTTAGATTAAATTCACTTATATCAGCATATACATCTAATTGTTCATTATTAATAAATGTACATCCATCGATTACAGTTTTAACACCAGTGTTATTCATACTTGCATAGAAATCTGTTGATGCTGTGTTTATTGTTATTCCTGATCCTGTTTTGTAGGTACTTCCACCATCATATCCTATGTTATCTTTTAGTGTACAGTTTACAATTGTCATTATTTTATCATTGGTTATTGTTCCCCAACGAGCATAGTTGTTTTGGAATAGACTGTTATATACACTTGCTGTACCATTGTTATATATACCTGGACCATAGTTTCCAGTACTGGATGATTTTCTATTTCCATCAAATAATGAATTATTTACTGTTAATGTAGATCCGTTATTATTACGTATACTTGCACCTACACCTCCATGGTTGAATATGAAGCTAACATTGTTTACTTCAAGGTTACCATAGTTATCAATATTTGCTGTAGCATATGCTGCTATTGATGATCCTCCTGGACTCCAGCAATTTTTTATTGTGAGGTTTTCAATTGTTATTTTTCCATTACCTTTTGTAATGTTCATTGCCCAGTTACCACTAGTGTTACTATATGGATACCATATAGGGCTTGATCCCCAATAATATTCTCCAGGGTCAAGTTGAGTTTTTATAGTGTAGTTTACTTCTCCATCAATACTTGTGTTTCCAAGTCCGATTATTTTTATTGTTAAATCTCCAGGTACTGTGAGGTTTGTGTTTCCTTTACCTTTGTATGTTCCTTCTATTAAGTATATTGTTGAAGCTTGTTTTGTTGTGTTTATTGTGTTTATTGCTTTTTCTATTGTTTTAAATGGATTTGATTCTGTTCCTGCATTGTTATCAGAACCTGTGTTAGATACGTAGTAAATATTTGTATCTGCTGTTTTTAGTGATGTTTTTTGTGTTGTGGTAGTGTTTGTGGATTTTAGTGATGTTTTTTGTGTTGTAGTAGTATTGTTTTTTTGGATGGATAGTGTTTCTGTGATATTTACTCTGTTTGTATCATATAGTGAGTTTTCACCATATATTGCAGTTATTGTTATTTTTTTATTATTCCATGATTTTGCTATTTTATATTCTATTGTTTCGTTTCCAGTTGTGGTTGTTGTGTTTATTGTTGCACCATTTATTTTAACTGCTAGTTTTCCTCTTGTTACTGGTTTGTTATTTTCATCTATTGTTTCTACTGTTATTTTAAGAGTATTGTTAACTGTTGTTGTTTTTATAGTGTTTTTAGTAGCTAGTTTTTTTAGTGTGAGTGTTGTGTTTACTCTTGCTGGACTAAATTTATTTGTTCCACCATATACTACAGTTATTGTGTAATTTTTTGCTGTGTAATATGGTATTTGATAATTAAGTGATGCTGTTCCTAATGATACGTTTGCATGTCCAATTGTTTTACCATTTAATTTAAATGCTACTTTACCTTTGTTTAATAACATGCCATTCTCTGATATAGTTGCATTTATTGTTATATTTTGACCTGCTTTACTTATGATTGGATTTATTTCAATGTCTGTTTTTTTATAAGTTACAGTTGCTACTTTAACGCCATCAGCATAAATTGTGAAATCATCAAAGTTCTCAGGCAAAGTAGTTAAATCAAATACGTAAGTGAATTTGTTTTCTTCATTTAATACTACACCACTAACATTAAAGTAATCGCAATCAACAGAAAGTGGAATTTCATATCCATTCCCAATACTTGTAACTTCATGATCGTTATATATACCTATTGCTGTTGCTTTAACAATTAATTGTTTTTCAAGTTGTGTGACAGTAGCACCTTGAGTATGATTATTAGCAAGAACAGCTATTATGTTATCAACAATTAGTGCACTTTTAGAGTATGAGTTTACAGGATTTGCTACACCAGCAAAATAAGTATAGTTTGCTACTGCTTCAAAATCCCATTGACCATATAGGTAAAGATCATTAACTCTGCTTCCACCAGTATTATTAATAAATACACAGTTTGAAATATTTTGAGGTGCACCTGCATATAACCAATATGAATCATATGCTGCACTATGACCACTATTATTAATAAAAGTACATCTATCCATTGTTAAAGATGGAAGATAACCTACTCTATATAATGCACTAGCTTGACCTGCTGTATTATTAATAAATTCACATCTATTTACTGTTAAATTACCTGCAAAATAAACAGCTGCATATAATGTTGCATTATTATTAAGGAATTGAGAATCTTCAATTATACTTCCAGCAGACACAACTTCTAATGCTGCACCAGATTCTGCACTATTATTTTTAAAGGTTGAGTTTTTAACAGTTATATTATAAGTAAGTATTGCTCCACCAAAACCTGTTAATTTATTTTTTATAAATATGCTATTATTAATAAAGTTACAATTATCTACAATTGTTTTATAATTCTTAGCATATATTGCACCACCATCCATCCCTAAACCAGTACTATTATCTTCTAAACAATTTTGTATTGTTAAATTATTAAGTTTAAGAACAGAGTTTTTATTATTTATCTTATTATTTATATAGATGAATTTATGTAATCCTTGTCCATCAATTATTGTTTTATTTACATCTTCACCATTTAGTGTGATTGTCACTGCTGGTGATGATGTATTTGCTATTAATGTTTCAGATATTTTATATTCACCATTTTTTAGATTAATGGTATATTCTGTACCATTTACTCCATTTTCCTGAATATTATTCCATTGAGTTTTCAATGAGTCATAATCAGTTACTGTTTGAATATTTTCTGTTTTTATATTTTTTACAGAAGTTTTTTTAATATCAGTTGTTTTACTAGTTTTATTATCATTATTTACTGTTTGTATATCGGAAATATCATTTGTAATACCAGTTTGTGTTTGTTCTACTATATTTTCAGAATATGTTGATGTATCTGAATCAGTTGCAGAAATAGCTGATAATGATACTACAGAAACAATGAAAATAATTGATAATATACCAAATATTTTTCTGACATTCAAAACTAACTTCCCCCATTTAATTAAATTTTTAAAAAATAATTAATTAAAAAAAGTTTTATTAATTTTTACTTTATTATTTTCATACTAAAAGAAAATTTAAAGATTACTTTATTTATAATAAAATATTTTTAATTAATTAATAATAATTATGAAAAAAACATATATATATATATGTGAAAAATGAATAGAAATTTCAAAATTTATATCAAAAAAATAATAATTAATCATTCCTCCCTAACCCATCTCATTTTTTTTTACACGATTTTTCTTCAACAAGTACACACCTATTTGTACAAAGAATTATATATTAAAAATTAATAAATAATGAAAAAATTGGGTAATATAATGACTGAGACAACAAGTATTTTAATAAAAGATACAATAATTTTATCAGAAGATATAAAAAAAGGATCTGTTTTAATAGTAGATGATAAAATCCAAGAAGTTAATGATAAATTAACAAATAGTGATGCTGATAAAATCATTGATGGATCAAATAAAATAACAATGCCTGGATTAATAAATACTCATTCACATGTTGCAATGACATTATTACGTGGTGTTGGTGATGATCAAGACTTACAAACATGGCTTAATGAATATATATGGCCTAAAGAAGCTAAATTAAATGAAAATCTAGTTTATGCAGGTTCAAAACTAGCTATGGCAGAAATGATTAAAACGGGTACAACTACATTTAATGATATGTATTTCTTCATGGAAGAAACTGCTAAAGCTGTTGATGAATCAGGAATGAGAGCTCTTCTAGGTTATGGTATGATTGACTTATTTGATGAAGAAAAAAGAAAATCAGAACTAAAAGTTACAAAAGATTTTATAAGTAAATGTCATAATACTTGTGATGGAAGAGTACAAGTTGCAGTTGCACCTCATGCTCCCTACACTTGTTCTGAGGAAATATTATGTGAATCTAAGAAACTTGCAGATAAAAATGATTTAAAATTACATATTCATGTTTCCGAAACAAAACAAGAAGTAACTGATCTTAAAAATGATAAAAATCAAACACCATTTGAATATTTAAATAATATTGGATTACTTGATAAAAATACTATTGCAGCTCATGGCGTGTGGACAACAGATGATGAAATGAAAATTCTTGAAGAAAAAGAAGTATCTATATCACATAATCCTTCTAGTAATATGAAATTAGCATCAGGTATTGCACCAGTTCATGATTATTTAAATAATAATATTAATGTGTCTATTGGTACAGATGGTGTTTCTTCAAATAATAATCTAGATATGTTTAGTGAAATGAAATTAACCCCACTTCTTCAAAAAGTAAAAACATTAGACTCTAAAGTATTACCAGCTAAATCAACCTTTAATATGGCTACAAAAAATGGTGCAAAAGCTTTAGGAATTAATACTGGAGAAATAAAAGAAGGTAAGTTAGCTGATATTATACTTGTTAATACAAATGTTCCACATATGACTCCAGTTCGAAATGCTTTGAGTAATATTATTTATTCTGCACTTGGTAGTGATGTAGATACTGTTATTTGTAATGGAAACATATTACTTGAAGATAAAGAACTTAAAACTATTAATGAAAAAGAAGTTATTGAAGATGCTAAACTTGCTGCATCCCAATTATAATAAATCCCCTTTTATTTTTTTAAAAAAAAGGAAATTTAAAGGAATAATTTATATAAATTATCCTAGAAGACTATTAAAACCCTCATAAGATACAAATTGTGAGAATTTGTCAGCAGGAACTGCTTGAATATTACCTGCAGTATATTGTTCTAATGCAGCTTTAATTAAATCAGCTTTATTATTATTTTTCTGAGCGGACTCTATGATTCCTTGAGCTAATCCTTCTACTGCATCTCCTCTTGTTGCACCATTATTTGACTGATCTTCTCTTAAGAAATCAATAGAACTTACATTTTCTACTAATTCCCCATCAGAATATACTGGACCTACTGCATTAATTAATGCATCAATTGCAGTTGGAGTTACTATTACAACAAAATCAGTTGTCATACCAGTATGATATTCAACTATTTCTTGTGCTATTTTTGTACCATTTTCTAAATCATCACTCCATAAGGAATCATGTAAATACCATAAATTTAATCCTTCAGCTTGCATATCAGCAGTAGGTGTTAAAGTTGGATGTGCTAAACCTCCAGGATATACTGGAGTTATATTTCCAACATTACCATCAGTTACTGTGACAACAAATGCCATATCCACTGCACCTACACCAGGACGGTTTTCAGAAGGATCAGTACATAATACTAATATATGATGTTCTCCTGAAAATGATGTTTCTGCTTGATGATAATTTACTAAGAGATAAACTCCTACCACTACAATAAGAGCAATGATTGCAATTAAAACTATTTTTTTCTTAGATACCATTATAATCATCTATAAATTTTTTTTATTATGTATAACTTTTTGATTAAAGTATTTAATAATTATTATTGAAAAATTATAATATTTTATACAATGAATTAAAGAATATATATTAAATTATATTTATGGGAGCGCATAGCATTGAAAATACCTCAATTTATCAGAGATACTAATGAATTCAAAAAATTAAGGAAGCTTAAACATGAAATGTCTGATTCAAAAAATATACTGAAAGATAAAATTAATTCAAGAATTGAAGAACGACGCAGACCCAAACGTATATTAACAAAAGAACAAATGGAACAAATTAATTCAGCTATTTTAGAAGAAAATAATAAGGAAGTGATTCCAGAGTTTAATGAAACTGCTCCTCTTGTTTCTATAATCGTTGTAAACCATAATGGTAAACACCATTTATCTCGCCTTCTTAATTCATTTAAGAGTATCAGTGATTATTATCCAAATTATGAATTAATACTCATAGACAATGCTTCTAGTGATGATTCACTTGACATATTGAATAAATTTCCAGAAATACCTGTGCAAGTTATTCAAAATAAGAATAACGAATCATTTTCATATGCAAATAATCAAGGATGTGAAATAGCATCTGGAGAATACTTATTATTTCTAAATAACGATATACAACCATTAAATGGTTTTCTTAACCATATGATGCACACTATACTAACTAAAGATAATGTGGGTGCTGTTGGTGCTCATCTATTCTACCCCGATTGTTCTATTTCAAAAATTAACAAGGAAAAATCATATACAACACAACATGCAGGAATAATATTTAAGGAATCTGATGGATTTATAAAACCATTTAACAAAGATAATGGTGAAGAATTTATATCACAAAAAAATAAAGAAACTATTCCTATAATAGCAGTTACTGCTGCAACATTACTTATTAAAAAAAGTACATTCATAGATGTAGATAAATTTGATGAAAAATATATGTACGGCTATGAAGACGTTGATTTATGTTTAAAACTTCATAAAAAAGGATACACTAATTATTTTAATCCAAACGCTATACTATACCATTATGAATTTGGTACTCAGGAAACAAATAATAATGAAGATGTTAAAAATCGTCGATTAAATAATAAAGAAATTTTCATAAAAAAATGGAACACTTGGCTAAGACATGAATTATTAATGGATAAACTTAAAAGTAAACATATTTTCACAGACAAATCATTAACAGTAGCATTTGTAGTTACACAGAGTGATGAAAACACTACTGCTGGAGATTATTTTACTGCTTTAACTCTTGCTAATAAATTAGAAGAATTTGGATGGAATATTAAGTATCTTGCACAACGTCCATCTAAAAGTCAAAAGAACTGGTACTATGTTGATGAAGATATAGATGTAATTATATCATTACTTGACAGATATGATTTAAGAAAAATAAAATCAGATAATGGATTATTAATTAAGATAGCATGGCCTAGAAATTGGTTTAAACGCTGGACAGATGCCCCCTTTTTCAAGAAATATGATATTATCTTAGCAAGTAGTCAGAAAGCATGTGATTATATACAAGATAAAACTGGAAAGAAAACAATACTCTACCCATTAGCTACAGACCCTGAAATGTTTAATGAAACCATTCCACCAAAAGAAGAATATTCTTGTGATTATTGTTTTACTGGTAGTTATTGGGATGCAGAACGTGAAATAGTAAACTGTTTAAATCCAGAAAACATAGCCTATAAATTTAATATTTATGGAGCTAATTGGAACAAGATATCCCAACTAAAAAAATACCATAAAGGATTTATTAATTATGAAGAAATACCCTCAGTTTATGCTTCAACAAAAATAGTACTAGATGATGCTAATCATGTGACAAGAGAATTTGGATCTGTAAATAGTAGAGTATTTGATGCAACAGCATCAGGTAAATTAGTTTTAACTAATGGTTCTATTGGAAATCAAGAGCTTCTTGATGGAAAAATACCAGAATATCATTCATCTGAAGAATTAAATGAATTAATAACATATTATTTAACACATCCTGATGAAATGAAAAATAAAATTAGTGAACTAAACGAAATTATACTAAACAAACATACATATACTCAAAGAGCAAACACATTAAAACACGTGCTTGAAGAATATATTAATAGAAAAAAGATTGCTATAAAAATACCAGTTCCTTCCTGGAATGAAACTCATGCATGGGGTGATTTCTATGTTGCAGAAGGTCTTGAAAAAGAATTTTTAAAACAGAATTATGAAGTTAAAATACAAATATTACCCGAATGGAATGATTCTGGTGATTCTATTGTTGATATGGTACTTGTTTTGAGAGGATTATCAAAGTATGAACCCAAAACACAGCATTATAATATTATGTGGAATATATCCCACCCAGATATGATTGATACTGATGAATATAATCAATATAATCATGTATTTATTGCATCAGATAAATGGAGCAATCATATTAGAAAACAAGTTAATGTTCCTGTAAGTTGTCTACTACAATGTACAGATCCAGATAGATTTTATCCAGAATATGACGAGCACTATAAACATCAACTATTATTTGTAGGTAATTCTAGAGAAATTTATAGAAAGATTTTAAAGGATTTACTACCCACAGAATATGATTTAGCAGTGTATGGTGCAAATTGGAATAATTTAATTGATACAAAGTACATCCATGGAGAACATATACCTAATAAAGAACTTCATAAAGCATATTCATCATGTGATATTTTATTAAATGATCACTGGGATGATATGAGAGAAAAGGGATTTATTTCAAATCGAATATTTGATGCGGTAGCATGTGGTGCTTGTATAATCTCAGATGATATAGATATGGATAACTTATTTAATAATCAAGTGAAAACTTATAAAAATCCAAAAGAATTAGATAGATTAATTAAAGAAAATCTAGGTAAAAAACAGGTTTATGATAAAAATATAGTTCAAAAGCATAGTTATTCAAATAGAGTCGAAAGAATACTTGAAGTATGGAATTAATATTCATAGAAATATATAAAATATTTAAAAAATAAAAGTATATTTAGATATATACCAATATTTTGTTATTTTTTTAGATTTATTTAATTAAATAATAATTAACTTAATATGAAATTATGAGGCATTGAAATGGAAAATAATCAAATGAAAGGTAAATTTTCAAACTTATATAGATTTAGATCATTATTAAGTGAATTGGTTAGACGAGATGTTAAAATTAAATATCGTAAATCTGTTTTAGGGATTTTATGGAGTTTTCTTGACCCTTTACTAATGATGATTGTATTAACAATTGTTTTTTCAACATTATTCCATCGCGTGCAGAACTATCCTGTATTTTATTTAACAGGTTTCTTGGCTTACCAATTCTTTAGAAGTGGTTCTAGTATGGCTATGAAGAGCATGGTTAATAGTTCTTCTATTTGGAAAAATATATATGTTCCTAAATACATTTATGCATTATCTAGTGTATTATCCAACTTCATCACATTTTTATTATCATTAGTAATTTTATTTGTTATAATGTTAGTATTACATGTGAAATTCACAGTATTCATAATATTTACCAGTTTACCAATACTTGCATTAATTTTAATGACTTTTGGTGCTGGACTTATCATGGGGACTTTAAATGTATTCTTCAGAGATATAGAACATTTATACTCAGTATTTATGATGCTTTTAATGTATGGTATGCCTTTATTCTATCCAGAAGACATAGTTCCTGCTGCATTTAGATTTATACAAACATATAATCCATTATACCAAGTGATTGTATGTTTAAGAGATTGCTTCCTATATGGCCAATTATATCCTATGTATCCATTAATATACGCAATGGTTAGTGGAGTCATACTTGTAATAATTGGATTATTATTACTATACAGATACCAAGATAAGTTTATATTATACATTTAATAAGGGACAAAAAGGGATTAGAATGAGTGATGATGTAGTAGTTGACGTTAAAAATGTCAGTATGGAATTTAATATGAGCCAGATTAAAACTGATAATTTAAAGGAATATGTAATTAAAGCATTGAAACGAGAACTTCGTTTTAAATCTTTTTGGGCTTTACAAGATGTTTCAGTACAGGTTAAAAAGGGTGAAAGAGTAGGTTTTATTGGATTAAATGGTGCTGGAAAAAGTACACTTCTTAAAATAATATCTGGTGTTATGAAACCTACTAAAGGTTCAGTGAATGTAAAAGGTCAAATGGCACCACTACTAGCCTTAGGTGCAGGTTTTGACCCAGATTACACAGGTACTGAAAATATTTATCTTAATGGATCACTTCTAGGACATTCAAAAAGAGAAATGAATAAAAAATATGATGAAATTGTCGAATTTTCAGAAGTAGGTGAATTTATAGATGTTCCTGTGAAAAATTATTCTTCAGGTATGAAATCTCGTCTAGCATTTTCAATAGCAACCTCAATAAACCCTGAAATACTCATATTAGATGAAGTATTATCTGTAGGAGATGCATCTTTCCAAAAAAAATGTAAAAAACGAATGAATGAAATGATGCAAGGAGATGTTTCATTATTATTTGTATCACATTCCATAAACCAAGTTCGAGACTTATGTGACAAGGCAATATGGTTAGATCATGGAAAAGTTGTTGCTCAAGGTGAAGTTAACAAGATATGTAATCAATACATGAAACATGTAAATAATATAACAAAATAATTCCTTTCTTTTTTTTATAAAAAATTTTATGTTGATTTTAATGATTAATAAATCCAATCCTCAAATTACAATTATAATCCCCCAATACAATAATAGAAAATTATTAAATAACTTATTAAACTCATTAAATAAAATTAAAACACCCCATAATACCATAATTGTTGATAATGCATCAATAGATGATAGTGTTAAATTTATTAAAACTAATTTTCCAGATATAACATTAATAGAAAATAAAACAAATAAGGGTTTTGCATATGCAGTGAATCAAGGAATTAAAGCATCAAAAACGAAATATGTATTCTTATTAAATAATGATACCATTGTAACAGAAAAATGTCTTGATAATTTACTTAAAACAATTGAACATGATTCAAAAATATTTTCAGTATCATCCAAAATGATTCAGTATCATAACCCAGATTATATTGATGATGCAGGTGATGAATATAATATACTTGGTTGGAGTAAAAAGATAGGTTTTAATCATGAAATTAGTAAATATAGTGAGGATTGTGAAGTATTTAGTGCATGTGCTGGAGCAGCATTATATAAAAGAGACTTATTTGATAAAATAGGATTTTTTGATGATAACTTTGAAAGTTATGTTGAAGATATGGATTTAAGTTTTAGATCTCGTCTACATGGCTATAAATCATATTACTCCGCAGGCGCCCATGTTTATCATTATGGTAGTGCTACTAGTGGATCAAAACATAATCCATTTAAGGTAAAACTTTCTGCAAGAAATAATATATATTTAATCTATAAAAATTGGTCTTTATGGATGAAGATTATTAACAGTCCATTCATATTTATAGGTATTCTTATTAAATACATCTTTTTTAGTAAAAAGGGTTATGGTACATATTACCTAGATGGTATACATGAAGGAATTAAAACTAGAAAAAAACTATCTAGAACATCCGACATATCATTTTATAATTATTTGAAAATTGAATTTCTCATGATAAAAAATGTATTTAAATACCCCTTTTAATGGAGATAAACTATGGATCTTTCAATTATAATTGTAAATTACTGCACATATAATTTAACTAAAAATACATTGACTTCGTTATTAAATACTATTAAAAAAATAGATTATGAGATCATTGTTGTAGATAATGCTTCTATTGATAATAGTTTAGAAAAATTAATTAAAGATTTTGGAAATAACAATAGAATTCAATTTATTAGAAGTAAAACTAATGGTGGATTTGCCTATGCAAATAATATAGGTTTTAATAATTCATGTGGTAATTATATTTTATTACTTAATAGTGATGTTGTAGTAAAAGATAAAACTATTAATGCTTCTCTTAATTATATTATTCAACATGAAAATATAGGTGCTCTTGGTTGTAAAGTCTCATTACCTGATGGCAGTCTTGACAAGGCTTGTCGTAGATCTTTTCCAACATTCAAAGTATCATTTTATAGAATGACTGGTCTTTCAAAATTATTTCCAAATAGTAAACATTTCAACCAGTATAATTTATCATACCTTGATGATAATGGAATATATCCTGTTGATTGTATTGTTGGAGCATACATGTTAATTCCAAGAGACATATTTATAGAATGTGATGGATTAGATGAATCTTATTTCATGTATGGAGAGGATATTGAATTATGTTATAATATTAAAGAATTAGGTTATGACGTAATTTATTATGGTGCTCATGAAATTATTCATTATAAAGGCGGTAGTGGTAAAAATAAAAAATTATTATATGCATTTCATAAATCTATGGCTATATTCTACGATAAACATTATAAAGAGACAGATAATTTTTTAATTAACATAATAACCCATTTAAGTATATGGACATTATATTATCTTAAATTAATTATATCTTATCTTTAAAAAAAAATTTATTACAATATACTTTAATAATTTTTAATAGATATGAAAAATATATATTATTATATTATTGAGGGAAAGACTATGATAAGAGAAAATCAACAAGTATTCAACATATTAAATGTTATGTTAGATATATTCGTTTTATTAATATCAATATTATTCATAAATTCCCCTCTCTTCGAAAAACACGGTTTTAATTATCATTTTAATTTTGAAACCACTTTAGTTTTATTTATTTTATTAATACCATCTTATCTATTCTTATATTATATGTTTAAGTTATACACTCCTCAAAGAACTAATAGAAGTATTTTTTCAGAATCATCCAAGATTGCACAAGCAAATTTCATTGAATACTTATTTTTATCAGTAATGTGTACATTAGACATACTTATAGTTCCCGTGAATTTTTTAATAATATTTTTAGTAGTAAATCTTATTCTTGCAATTATTGAACGTGCAATACTTAGAGGAATATTACGTGTACTTAGAACAAGAGGATTTAATATAAAATATATTTTAATTGTAGGAGCTGGTGAAGTTGGTAGAAAACTGGTAGATACAATTCATGTTAACACATACCTTGGTTATAAAGTAGTTGGTTTCCTAGATGATAATGTTATTGGAACAGTGAATGATATTAAAGTAATGGGAACTGTTGATGATATTGAAAATATATTAAGTAAAGTTATGATTGACCGAGTTATTGTTAGTATTTCACCAAGGCATTATACGAGATTAGAATATATTATGGAAAGTTGTGAAAAGATGGGTGTTAGGGCAGATATCGTTCCTGATTATTACAGGTATATTACATCCAATCCAAGTATTGAATTAATTGATAATATACCCTTAATAAGTGTTAGATACTTACCTCTTGATATTTCATATAATAAGATTATCAAAAGAATTTTTGATATTTTATTTGTAATTATAGTTTCTATAATTATTTCACCATTATTACTTGTTACAGCAATACTTATAAAACTTACATCAACAGGTCCTGTAATCTATAAACAAGAACGTGTTGGAGAAAATGGGAAGATTTTTTTCATGTATAAGTTTAGAAGTATGTATTCCGAAAATGAATATATTGATGATGAAAACTGGACTCAGAAAAATGATCCTAGAATAACCAAAGTAGGTAAAATTATTAGAAAAACAAGTATTGATGAATTACCTCAATTTTATAATATATTAAAGGGTGAAATGAGTCTTATTGGACCTAGACCTGAGAGACCTTTCTTTGTAAATAAATTTCGTGAAACAGTTCCTAAATATATGATAAAACATCATGTACAACCAGGAATGACAGGATGGGCACAAATTAATGGATATAGAGGAAATACATCTATTGTTAAAAGAATAGAACATGATATCTATTATGTTGAAAATTGGTCAATTAGCTTAGACATTAAAATATTTTTTAAAACTCTAAGAACATTATTAACTGATCCTAATGCATATTAATTAAATGAGAAAAATTAAAAAAAGAAGGTGAATAAACTGAATTTAAGATTAACTAGTAAAAATTTTTGGATTTTACCAGCACTACTGGTTTTAATATTAGCACTAATAGTCACATTATCATCTAATTGGCCTTTAAGTTGGGATATTTATATTCATATAAATTATGCAATAACATACTTACATCATGGATTAACTAGTGTAGATCCCTATCTTAATGCACCTCATGGAAAAGTCATTGGTTATTCACCATTGTTTCATATTTTATTAATAATAGCTTCAATTATTACTCAAGGTAGTTTTATTAATGCAGCACGACTTTTACAGGTTATTGTACCCGTAATATGTGTACTTATTGTGATGTTTATTTCATATAAATTATATGATGAAGTGGCAGGATTTACATCAGGATTGTTATTAATTTCAAGTTTTATATTTACTAGAATGATTTTGCCAATTCCTGAATCTATAGCTATCCTCTTTTTCATTGTGGGTATTTATTTCTTTTATTTATCTACTCTTGAAAATAAGTCTAAAGTATATTCATTGTTTTCAGCAATTATTGCTTTACTAATACTTTCAATACATTTTTCATCATTTATTTATTATGTGATATTATTAACTGCATTGATGGTTACTCAAACTGTTATTGATAGAAGAAGTAATATAATAACAAGTTATATTATTGTATGTTTAGTAATTGGATTTATGGGAGTAGTTGCATTGTTTTTATTATTTTCAAGTAATTCTCATTATTTAACACAAATCTTAGATGGTATTTTTTCAATAACATCTGATCCATTTTCACTATTCATAAATCAAAAAGCTATGGGTTTAGAACGATATATTAAGTGTATAGGAATACTTCCTTTAATATTTGGAGTTTTAGGTTTATTTTATTCATTTAAAAATAAGGAATTATTGTTTATATCTTGTTGGGCTTTGATTACATTTATTTTTAGTAATCTTCATTGGTTTGGAATACCAGTTCATACATTTAGAATGTTAATATACTTCATTATGCCTACTGTTATTCTTGGAGGTTATGGTGTTTCTAAGTTTATCAAACAAGTATCATACAAAAATATTAAAATAGGTAAAATATTAATTATACTATTAATTATTATATCATTTGGATTTGGATATAGTGCAATAAATGATACGTCAACTACAAATTCATCAACCAGTACTGAAATTTCAACATTTCAAATAGCTCCACCTACAGTAGATGAAACAGAAGTAATAACTTGGTTCAATACAGAAGATACACAAAACAAATCAATACTAATCAATAATCAATATTTTGGAACAATTATTTCAAGTGTAGATGAAATACCTCTACACTATGCATTTGATGTATATACTAATAAATCACTAACTAAATCATCATACACTACACTAAAAAATGAAAGTATAGGTTATATAGTGTATGATAAAAGCTTAGTACTTCCTAATTCAACAGAAAATGATAATTTAAATGTTAAATATGTAAATGGAAGTTACTATCCATCATATTACTTTACCAAAGAAATTAATGAGAATAACTTTGAAACAATAAAACTAAGTAGTACTGAGAAAGTATTTGAAAATGATAGATTTATAATTTGTAAAGTCAAATAATAAAACAATATAAAAAAAAATAGGAAAGAATTAATATGAACATAACAATTATAGGAACAGGATACGTAGGACTAGTAACAGGAACATGTTTTTCGGAAATGGGAAATGAAGTATACTGTGTTGATGTTATAGAAGAAAAAATAGAATCACTCAAAAAGGGAATAGTACCTATATATGAACCAGGTCTCAAAGATTTAATAGACACTAACTACAAAAAAGGAAATCTACACTTCACAACCCAATTAACAGAAGGACTGGAAAATTCAGAAATATGTTTTATTGCAGTTGGAACACCTATGGGAGAAGATGGTAGTGCAGATTTACAGTATGTTCAACAAGTAGCAAAAGAAATAGGACAAAACATGACACATGACATGATAGTTGTGGATAAATCCACAGTACCTGTTGGAACAGCTGATGAAGTAAAACAAATAATCACAATAGAACTAGAAAAAAGAAATAAAAAATATAATGTAACTGTTGTATCAAATCCAGAATTTTTAAAAGAAGGTAATGCAGTAAATGACTTCATGCACCCAGATAGAGTAGTAATTGGAACTGATAATAGTGATGCTGCAGAGTATATGAAAAACTTATATGAACCATTTACAAAAAATCATGAACGTATGATTCTAATGGATGTTCGAAGTGCTGAAATGACAAAATATGCTGCTAATTCCATGTTAGCTAACAGAATTTCTTTCATGAATGAAATTGCTAATATTTGTGATAAGATTGGAGCAAATATTGACTATGTTAGAAAAGGAATTGGTAGTGATTCAAGAATTGGCCACAGTTTCCTATACCCCGGATGTGGATATGGTGGAAGTTGTTTCCCTAAGGATGTTACTGCTTTAATAAAAACTGCAACAGACAATAATTATGAACCTAAATTACTAAAAAGTATTGAAGAAGTTAATAATTCACAAAAACAATATCTTGTTCATAAAATAAAAAATACATTTGGTGATGATTTATCCGATTATACTTTTGCAGTATGGGGCCTTTCATTTAAACCAGAGACAGATGATATGCGTGAAGCTCCATCAATTATAATAATCAAGGAATTACTTGAAGCAGGTGCTACTATAAATGTATATGATCCACAATCAATAGATATTGCTAAAACATTTTATTTCAAAGACATGAATATTAATTATTATGAAGACAAATATTCAGTTCTAGAAAATGCTGATGCTATTGTTTTAATAACTGAATGGAAAGAATTTAGAAGTCCTGATTTTAATAAAATTAAATCTTATCTCAAAAATAATATTATTTTTGATGGTAGAAATCAATATGAAAATAATTATATGAAAAAATTAGGATTTGAATATTATGCTGTGGGAAAATAATTCCCTACAAAAAACATAACATTCTTTCTTATTTTTAGTTAATATTCCTCAGATACATTTGCATATAAATGACGTATTATGTATGGAGTATTATTACCAGTATATAACACGTATTGTATATCTTTTTGTCCAAGACCCATAGTCATATTAACTGGACGTGTTATTGATTCTCCATCATTTAATGAGAATGTTTCTTCAGATAATACATTATCTACTGAATCATTATGTACTTCTACTTTTACTGTATAATTCATTGCTTTATGTTCATTATTTGTAACTGTGAATGTACTATTTACTACTTCACCATTTGTAAAATTACAATATCCATTTTCATCAACAGTTTTATTAATACCCTCAATTACAAATGTTGTATTTCCTTGATCTACTGTTTGTGTTGTTGAATAAACCCCTGATCCTATTACACATACAATCACTATACCTGTAATTAATATTAGTAATATATTTGTTTTTCTACTGCTGAATCTATCCCGAACATCTATTTTTCGTAGTCTATAGATGTACCATGGTACTATTATAAATAATGTGAACAATACAACAACCATAGATACATGTCTCATATTAAGCATGTGATTAAGTTGTACATATATAAGTCCTATTAGTGATGTGATTATAAGACTAGTAAATACTGCAATACCTACTCTTTCATAGAATTCTATTTCATCCTTACGAGGAAGTACTATGTTTATCAGATAATATCCTGGAATAAATACAATAAATGGTACACATAAACCAAACCATAATGGAATTATACTAAATGGTGGTACTTCCATTCCAATTAATGAAGCAATACATAATACACATATTGCAAATATTGTTCTTGGTATAGGTGTGTTTTTTTCTTCAGAACCTGAGTTATCTATATTATCTCTTTTAGAAATACCTTGTTTATCAGATGATTTTTGACTAATTTTATCAGAATTACCTATACGTCTTTTCCTAAGTATTGCAATTAACAGTAATATAAAACTAATTACAGATAGTGTTAAAACTATATTTCCCACAGATACATCTAACATATTTAACATGACCACTGTACTTATTAATGAGAAAATAATACCAAATATTATTATCAATATAAATTTTCTAATTAATTTCTTAAATGATAATCCTGGATAAATAATAGCAGTAGCTGCAATACCTACAATCATAAAGTCTATTGCAAATAATGCTATAATTATATATGCATCATTAACTAAATTAAATGCAACTATGACAAGAGATATCAATGTTAATATTAATAGAATAATCATATTTCTTGATGATTTATTAACCATAGGTTTCCCCCCTTCATTTCTCTTAAAAGAATTATATTATATAATATTTATTTAATTATTAATTCTTAAAGTTTATTATACATTTTTTATAAAAATAATACATAATAACAATTAATTAAAATAATACTATGAGACCGTGATATTCTTATGGAAGAAAAAAAAATAGTTTTACTATCAATACCAATAATAATCATATTATTAATAGTCGCCATATACAGTGCTATACCTTACTTAACCAATGACACTAATACTGATGATGGTTTAATAGAATTAATAACGGACAATAACAATAATACAACAGAAAATATATCAACCGATATAGCTGATTCCACCAGCAATCAAGATAATTCACAAAGCACATCATCACAACAATCAATTAGTACACAGTCAAGTACCTCTTCAAGTACATCATCAAGTAGTAGCCAAGGAACTTCAGGAAGAAATACTAGAAGTTCTGGAAGTAGTTCAAGTAGTTCAGGAAATTCTGGAAGCTCAGGAAGTAGTAGTTCTAGTTCTGGAAGTAGTTCTGATAGTAGTTCAAGCAGTTCAGATAATTCTCATACATATAACCCTGCTTATGTAGAATAAAACACGTCACCCCCTCTTTTTTTAAAGTAATTACACGAAATAGTTAAAATATAAGGATTAGATAAATCATGTTAAATGCAGAAACATTCATAACAAATAATAAAGGAACTAATGGAACAATAAGAGAATTAAATGAAGATTTCTATGTTGAAGAAGTTCCCCTAGCACTACCTACAGGAGAAGGACCAAACACTTGGATACAAATAGAAAAAAATGGTAGAACAACACTTGATGTTGTACTAGACATGGCAAGAGCATTACATATTAGTCGTAAAAGAACAGGTTTTGCAGGAATGAAAGATAGATCTGCAATAACAAGACAATGGCTATGTATCAGCAATATAACACCAGAAGAATTACCTAACTTTGAAGAAGTACTTCATAATGTAAAAGTACTAGATATTAAACAAAACCAGAAAAAACTTCGTATGGGACAATTAAAGGGAAATAAATTTAAAATAAATATAAAAAATACTGATGATCCCTGTGAAGATAAAAAAATAGCAGAAGAAGTTCTGGAATCACTAAAAATAACCGGAGTTCCCAACTATTATGGATATCAAAGATTTGGAGAAGTTCGTTCTACAACCCATCTTGTTGGTAAATGCTTAGTTGAAAGTGATATTAAAAAAGCAGTAGACACATATATTGGTAATCCTAATGAAAATGAACACAATCAGCCACATGAAGCAAGACAATTATATGATGAAGGTAAATTACAGGAATCATATAATCTTATGCCAAAAAGTATGAGATATGAAAAATCCATGCTTAAAGAATTAATACATGCAAAGGAAAAACGAGGAGAAATTACTGAAAAAGATTACATCAAAGCTATAGAATCACTACCTAAACCATTGAAAAGAATGTTTGTAAATGCATATGAATCATACTTATTTAATAAGATAATAAATGAACGTTCAAAAATAGGTATTAACAAATATTATCCTGGAGATATAATTATTGACCAAGAAGAAAGATGGATTCATGAAATTGATGAAACTACTATTGAAGAGGATATAAATAATTTCACTGTGAATCCTACAGCACCCCTTCTTGGATCTAAAGTTCCATTAGCAGAAGGTATTCAAGGAGAAATTGAAGAAAAAGTAATTAAGGAAGAAAATATTACAAAAAAATCTTTTGAATGTCCAAAAACACCAAAACTTGGTAGCCATGGTGTACGTAGATCTATACGTTTTAAAATTGAAGATACCCATGTAGAGGAAATTAATAATGGAATTAGAGTAGAATTCTTTATTCCACGAGGATGTTATGCTACAGCAGTTCTACGTGAAATTATAAAAAAGAATATCTAAAAAAAACTATTTTTTAAAAAAAAGATAAAAGATGAATAAACTTTTTTATTCATCTACAAATATTTCGGGCGTATATCTTCTAAGTAGTAAAGATAATGTAATTACTGTAACTGAACTTAATGCCATTGCTAAAGCACTGAATTCTGGTCTGAAAAATATATTCCATGGAATTAGTACTCCTGCAGCTATTGGAATTAATACTATATTATATGCAAATGCCCAGAAGAGGTTAAGTCTTACTCTTGACATTGTTTTCTTACTTATTTGAATTCCAGCAACTGCATTTAATAAATCCCCATTAATTAAGATTATATCCCCTGATTCTATCGCAACATCAGTACCAGTACCTATCGCGATACCTACATCAGATTTTGTGAGTGATGGAGCATCATTAATTCCATCCCCAATAAATGCAACTATTTCACCATCTGCTTGTAGTTTTTTAACATAGTCTAGTTTTCCTTGTGGTAAAACTTCTGAAACTACATCAGTTATTCCTACTTTTTCTGCAATCTTATTGGAACTATTTTTATTATCTCCACTAACCATTGTTGTTTTGATATTCATTTTATGTAATTCATCAATAGCCTTTACACTATTTTCTTTTATAATATCTTCAACAGATATTATTCCTATTACTTCATTTGTATTAGCTAGAATAATACTTGTTTTCATATCTAGTTCTTCTTTTTCAAGATCATTTAGAATATTTTCAGGTATGTTTATATTATTTTCTATCAATAATTTTTTATTACCAATGAAATAATATTCATCATTTATTTTACCTTTTACTCCTTTACCCGATATGTTTTCAAAATCTTCTACTGCATATAATTCAAATCCTGTTTTTTCTTCATTGTTAAATAATGCTGAAGATATTGGATGTTGTGAATATTGTTCTATTGATTGTGAAATTTTTAGTATTTCTTCATCACTTTTATCTGAATAATTTATAATATTTGATAATTCTGGATGACCTACTGTGATTGTTCCTGTTTTATCAAGTAATACATGTGTTATTTTTTCAGATACTTCCAGTGTTTCACCATCTTTTATTAATATTCCATTTTTAGCTGCTAATCCTACACCTACTGTTAGTGCTGTAGGTATTGCAAGACCTAGTGCACATGGACATGCTACTACAACTATTGATATGAATATGCTTAAGCTGTATAAAAATGGACTTCCAAATACACCATACCATATGATAAATGTTATTATTGCAATTATTAGAATTACTGGTATAAATAATGTTACTGCTTTATCTGCAAGTTTTTGTATAGGTGGACTTGAGTTTTGTGCATCTTGTACCATTGATATAATTTGTGAAAGTACTGTTTTATCTCCTGTGTTTGTTACACGGATTTTAAAAGAACCATCTTTGTTTATGGATCCACCTATTACATTATCCCCTACTTCTTTTTGTACGGGTTTTGATTCCCCAGTTACTAGTGATTCATCAACATAGCTTGTACCTTCTATTATTTGACCATCAATTGGTATTTTTTCTCCAGGTTTTACTATTACTATGTTTCCTTTTAGCACATTATTTATGTCAACTTTTTCTTGGAATATTTCTCCATCTTGATTCATTTTTTCAACAGTAGCTTCTGTTGCTTTTAAGTTTATTAAATTATTTATTGAATCTGATGTTTTGGATTTTGCTCTGTCTTCAAGGTATTTTCCTAGCATTAGGAAGGCACCTAACATGATACTTGTATCATATAACATGAATTGTGATGAGCCTAGTAAGTTAAATGTACTTAGTAGACTAGCTACAAAGGAAACACTCATACCTAATGTGTACATGACATCCATGTTTAAGTTTTTATTTTTTAGAGCATTGAATCCAGAGTTAAATATTGGATATGCTACATATATAAATGGTATAATTGAAATTGCTAATGATATGTAGGATTTATTTTCGCCTAAACCGAAGTCACCAAACATTATAGCCATTAAAATTATTGAAAAAAAGAATCCAACAATAATTCTATATATTTTTTGTCTTTGATTTTTTGCTCGTTTTTCTTCAATTATATTATTATTAATAGAATTATTATCGTGAATACCCATGTAGTCGTATCCTATACTGTCAATTTTATCTCCTATATCTTCTATTGTTATACTTTTTGGATTATATATTACATCAGCTGTTTCTGACACTAAATTAACATGTATAGAATAGACTCCAGGTGTTTTTGATACTGCTGAAGTTACTGCTCGTGAACACATTACACAAGTCATTCCACCAACATTTATGGTTTTTTTTTGATAGTTGCTGGAAATCCTATTGTATCTAATGCACTTAGTACTTCTTCAACATCGAATTGGTCATCATAAGTAACTGTTACTTCTTTGGAATCAAGATTGCAGTTTACATCAGTTATGTTTTCATTGTTTGTTAGTGTTTTTGTAATTGTGTTTACACATGCATTACAGTGCATATCTTCAACTATGAATGTATCTTCTTTGCTCATTATTTTCACTCCTTCTTATTTTATTTGTATTTTTATATTTGTTTTCAATAATATATTAATTTAGTCTTACCTAAATATAGTTTTTTATAAAAATCAAAACATCAATATATGTTAATATAATTATTGTTATATTTAAAGATTAGGCTTAAAAAAAGTATTAATAAAAAATTAAAAAAATAAAAAAGATAGAAAAAGAAGATTAGTTAATTGTTATTAAAGCTTCATCTGCATCTACAGTAATATTATCATTATTATTTATTGTAGTAACTACATCACTATCGGGATTATCAACCATAGGTATTTTTGAAATTAAAGCACCAATTGCAATTATAGGTTCAGCATTTTGACAAATTATTGCTTTTGGAGCAGTATTATTTTTAGCCATTTGATAAATAACATATGAACCAACTGTAGAACCTTTACCAGAAGGTATTATTAATATTTTATCAGTAATACACTGATTGTATAATTCATGTTTTTTATCTATAACAATTCCTGTTTTAGGATCTACTCCACCTAAAAAACTAATAGAATCTTTAGTTACAATAGCACTACCAGTAGTTTTTCCTTTTGATATTTTTCTACATTTAATATTTGTAGACATACAGTATGTTGCCTCCTCAATTATTTTATAATAAACCTTCAGATCTTATTAAATCCATGAATGTTTTTACTTCACCATTTTCAGCTTTTTTGGAAGCTTTGGTTTCTTTTGGAGCTTCTTTTTTAGGTGCTTTTTTAGGAGCTTCAGAAATACTTTCTTCACTTGCAACATCAGAAGCAATTAAACCTTGTTCTCTGAGACTTTGAGTGAAGGATTTACCATCATTTGAAGCACTAGCTTTAACTGGTTCAGATTTAACTTCTTTTTTAGGAGCAGCTTTAGGTGTTTCTTTTGGAGTTTCAGAAACAGGTTCATCTTTAGCAACATCAGAAGCAATTAAACCTTGTTCTCTGAGACTTTGAGTGAAGGATTTACCATCATTTGAAGCACTAACTTTAACCGGTTCAGATTTAACTTCTTTTTTAGGAGCAGCTTTAGGTGTTTCTTTTGGAGTTTCAGAAACAGGTTCATCTTTAGCAACATCGGAAGCAATTAAACCTTGTTCTCTGAGACTTTGAGTGAAAGATTTTCCATTGCTTGAAGGTTCAGCTTTTGTAGTTTTTTCTGCAGATTTTTTAATGTCTTCAACAACTTTTTCAACTTTTTTAGTTGCTTTTTCTGCTACATCTTTTACTTTTTCTCTTGTTTTTTCTGCTGCAACTTTTAGTTCTTCAGCCATTTTTTCTTTTTCGAGTTTGACTTTTTCTTCATCTTCTTTTGCTTTTTCTTCAGCACGTTTAGCTTTTTCTGCTGCAAGTTTAGCTTCAGCTTTAGCTTTTTCTTCAGCTATTTTAGCTTCAGCTGCTGTTTTAGCTTCAGCTGCTTTTGCTTTTTCTTCAGCTATTTTAGCTTCTGCAGCTTCTTTAGCTTCTTTTGCTTTAGTTTCAGCTGCTGCTTTAGCTTCAGCTGCTTTTTGTCTTGCTTCCTCATTTTTTCTAATAATGATTTGTGACAATCCTGGTGCTACTCTTCTTTTAAGTTTAATTGAACTTTTTTGGATAAGATATGATGCTTTTGTTTGGTATTCTGTTTCTTCTTCAGTTACTTTTGTAACTACGATATCCTTATCTTGTGATTTTGGTTTTGCTTGTACATTATGTAAAACTTGAGCTGATCTTGGATTTTTTCCAGAAATATGGTGTGGTTTGTTTACTTCTGGAGTATTATCATTAAAATTTCCTTCTATATTACTCATAATAATCCATTCCTTATTATTTTTTTTAGATTCCCATTATCCCAAAAATAATTGATTTATCATATTTATTTTATAAAACATCCATAATTTTTTAAAAATAAATCAATTTTCAGTATATATTAATTATATATTATTTTGTTAGTAATTAATTTTATTATTCTCCCTGATAAAAATAAATTAGGCGAACTTATTAGTTCTTTAAATAATTATCATTATTAATAATTATATTTTTTATAGATAATAAAGATTATTCAAGAAAAGTAAGAATAGTTGAAAAAAAGAAATAGGTTGTTAGTAACCTACACTTGTAGTAAATCTTAAAGCTATACAAATTAATGCTATAATTATTGTTGCTATTACTACTTGATTAGGTGATAGTTTGATTCCAGATGTATCGTCATTGAAGTATCTTACAATACCAGCCCCACTTGCCGGTAGTGTTTTATCATTTTTACGTGCCATAATTTACCTCCTTGTATTCTAATAGTTTTAAAAACCCTTTTTTTAAATAGATATTAAGTTAATATTTTATTAATTTAAATTATGTTTTAAGTTATATTAAATTATTTTGATTTTGAGTATGTATTGTTATTTTTTCTCATGATTTTTAACCATTTTTATTGCACAGAAATCCCCACACATACTGCACATTTCTTCATCAGATGTTTTTGTACTTTCATAATATTTTCTAGCCGTTTCTCCATCAATTGCTAATTCAAACTGTTTTTCCCAGTCAAAATTATCTCTTGCTACTGCCATTTCATGTTCTTTTTTAAGTGCACTTGGTATTTGTTTTGCTATATCTGAAACTTCTGCTGCTATTTTAGAAGCTATTACTCCTTGTTTAACATGTTCTTTGTTTGGTATACATAAGTGTTCTGCGGGAGTAACATAACATAGGAAATCAGCACCACTTGCTCCAGCTATACTTCCACCTATTGCTGCAGTAATATGATCATATCCTGGTGCTATATCAGTTACTAGTGGTCCTAGAACATAAAATGGTGCATCATCACATATTGTTTTTTGTATTTGCATGTTTACTTTAACTTGTGTTATTGGAACATGACCGGGTCCTTCAACCATTACTTGTACATCTGCTGCCCGAGATCTTTTAACTAATCTTCCAAGAGTTGTTAATTCTCTTATTTGTGCTATATCTGTTGCATCATCAGTACATCCTGGTCTTAAACCATCCCCTAAGGATAGTGTTACATCATATTCTCTACAAATTTCTAATAAGTAATCAAATTCCTTGTATAATGGGTTTTCTCTTTCATTATGCATAATCCATGCTGCTGTTAATGCACCACCCCTACTTACTATACCCATAATCCGTTCTGAATCCCCTACTGCTTCAATTGCATCTTGATTTATCCCACAATGGACTGTTATGAAATCTATTCCTTCTTTTGCTTGATTTATTATTGTTTTAAATATAGTGTCATCATCCATATCCACTATAGCTTTACCTGTTTTAGTTGTTTCTACTCCTGCTTCATATATAGGTACTGTCCCTAGAGGTATATTAGTTCGTTCTCTTATTTTTTTTCTGATTTCATGTAGTTTTGGCCCTGTACTTAAGTCCATAACTGCATCTGCACCATATTTTACTAGTATATCTAATTTTTCTAGTTCTGTATTAATATCTTCCATTTCTGTTGAGGAACCTATATTTGCATTTATTTTAGTATGTAAATCTTTTCCTATACCTGTTGGAAGAGTATCAATAGTGTTATTTTTTGGTATAACTACTTTTCCTAAAGCTATGTATTTTCTTAATTTTTCAACATCTATTTCTTCTTTTTTTGCAACATATTCCATTTCTGGTGTTATTATTCCTTTTTTTGCTTGTCTTAATTGTGTCACTAATAATACTTCCTTTAATTTTTATTATTTTATATAATTGTTATATTAATGGTCTTGACATGCGATTTTTGTCTTGTGGATATTTATTTATACTTAAAGGTTTATTAATATCTTGCAATCTATTATCTAGGAATTCATGTCCTTTTTCACTTGCAGCATATATTGAAACTGAATTTCCATAATAATATGCTTGTAATTTCTCAGCATAATATATAATATGTTTTGAAGCACATGCTGTTACTATATCTCCATATTTGAATGCATCTTGGGCTTCTTTTGAAGAGATGCCTGTTGTATGTGCTATGAATAAATATATATTTACATCTGAAGGTATTGTATGTTCTCTTATTTTTTGTAGGGATGAGCCTGCAAGTATTGTGATTGCTATGTTTTTATAACCTCTTTCTATTGCTAAGTCTATTCCTTTTATAGGATTTAAATCTGCAGTTTCAGGAAATAGCACATTTTCTTTTCCTACTTTTTCTATTACTTCAGGAATTGGTGATGTACTTATAAGTCCAGATACTCTTCCACCTACTCCTTGTATTATATCAGGATTTGTCATTAATAGAGTACCTACTCCATCACATGCCCCTACTACACAATCAATATGTCCTAATTTAACATTACTTCTTAAGATTTCAGAGATTCCTACACTTAGCATATCATCTAGTTTAACTTTTCTGTGTTTAGTACACATTCCAAAGTCATTAATTCTATATTGTATATTTTTTTTGATAAATTCTGGTGTGAGTTTATCTATTTTATGATACTTTCCAAATATTGGACAATACTCTATATTAGGCATTTCTACATGAGTTACTCTACCATTTTCTATTGTTACTTTTGATTTTCCTAAAGCTTCAATCACATGTTTATCTTTTACCATGAAATCACATAATCCAATAACTTATATATTATATATTTAGTAGAATATTATTTAAATATATCATAAAGTATATATATTAATTCATAGATATAGTATTAATAAGCAGCCACGCCGGGGTGGCTCAGCTGGTTAGAGCGCACGGCTCATAGGGTATTAAGCAGAGCTCTGACTTTTTCCTGGGATACCGTGAGGTCGCGGGTTCGAATCCCGCCCCCGGCACTTATACTAAAATAATAGTATAAGTTAAAATTTAAAATGTATCGAATGTACATTTCATTCATATATTTTTTTAGTCTTATTTTGTAGAATTTTATTTATTAATTAATGTTATAATTTATTTTTATAAAAAAAGATATAACAATTGTTATATAGTATTATTTTAAAATATAATAATAGAAAAATAGTATAAGAATAAATATTGAAAGGAATTAAAATGATAGAATTATACAATCAAATGATTTCAAGACAAATAGAAGTATTTACTCCAGAAGAACAAGAAAAACTAAGAACTACACCAGTAACTGTTTTAGGATGCGGCGGTCTTGGAGGTACAATCATAGAACAACTAGTACGTACCGGTTTTGAAAACATAACAATCATAGATCAAGATGTATTTGATAAAACAAACCTAAACAGACAAATAAGAAGTAACTTAGACACAATTAATAAATCAAAAGTAGAAATAACAAAAGAAGCAATGTTAAAAATAAATCCAAATCTAAATATTATAGGCTATGATTTAACAATAACTCCATCCAACATAGCAGAAGTTCTTGAAGGAACAGAAGTGCTAATTGATGCAGTTGATAATGTATACACAAGAGTAATGATTTCAAGAGAAGCTAAAAAACAAGGTATTGCATTCATTCATAGTGCAGTAGAAAAAACATTAGGTCAATTAACAGTAATTGATTCAACAACACCATCCTACGAAGAATTATTTAAATTAAAATCATATGGAAAAACATTAGACGAATCTAAAGAATATTTATTAAATATAAGTACTAAAAAACCACAAGTACTTGGAATTACACCTTCAATCTTTGGAGCCTTAGAAGTTAATGAAACAATTAAATATATATTAAAACGAGATGACATTGTTTTAGCTCCAAAAATACTTTTATGGGATATTTTTGACATAAGCTCATTTAGAATAATTGAATTCTAAATATATTATTTTTTAAACTAAAATTAAATAAGATTATATTACTAATAATAATATATCTTAAAAAATAAGAGGTGTTTATTATTTCATATTTTAGTTTGAAAGAATTCTTTTCTAGAGAATATTTAAGAAAATATTGTCATTTTATGAAAAAATATGTTCTAATAGCAATAGTTCTCTTCATTATTTCAATAATATTAGGAGTACTTTTTGTAGACTCATTTAAACCATTTTTAATAGAAATTATCAATAACCTTATTGAAGAGACACCTACTATTGAGTTTTTATCACTATTTCAACATAATTTACAAGCAAATCTTCTTATAATGATAGGAGGAATATTTTTCTCAGTATTTTCCATATGTACATTAATGATTAATGGTGCAGTACTTGGATCTCTTAGTACCTTTACTTCACTTGATGTATATTTATTATATATTATCCCACATGGAATTTTTGAGTTTACAGCGTTGTTTATTTCTTTTGCAACTGCTCTTATTATAACAAAATTAATAATTAGAATGATTAAAGGAATATTTTATAAAGAGTTAACTGTTAAAAAACAATTAATTCAGTCTTTAAATTTAATTAAAAGTATTATTATGTCTGTAATTCTTGTAATCATATTGTTAATTATAGCTGCATTTATAGAAACTTATTTAACAACTTTTATAGCCGAAACCATATTATCTATAATTTAGATATTTTTTATATTTTTAGATAAAAATAATATTATTTTTTAATTTTTTTATATTTTTTTTAAATTATTTTCATTATTTAAATTAATTTTCTAAAACTACTTTTCAAAACATTTATATATATAAATAATCATAAGAACAATTATAAAGTATACTTCCGATTAAAATTAAAATAAAGGAAATGGATTTCCTATAGAAATAATTTACACATAGAATAAACATAATAATAATAGTATTCTATACAAGAAAAAAAACATTATGAACACATATTAGGTGAAAATTTTATGTCAACACAAGATGACAAAATAGATGAAGTTATTAAAAAAGTAGATGAATATGATTCTAAATTTATGAGATTCCAATTTGTAGATATACATGGTACTCCCAAAAGTCTAACAGTATCATTAAACAAACCAGATGACTTAGAATCAATCATAGAAAATGGATTATTATTTGATGGATCCTCAGTCGCAGGATTTGTAGGAATAAATGATAGTGACTTAGAATTAAAACCAGATTTAAGTACATTTTCAACACTCCCATGGAGACCTGATGATAAAAAAACATGTAGATTCATATGTGATGTATATCACACAGATGGAACACCATTTGAAGGAGATCCAAGAGGAGTTCTCAAAAAATCATTGAAAATAGCAGAAGACAGAGGATACCAATTCAATATGGGTCCAGAACCAGAATTCTTCTTAATAGACAAAGATGAAAATGGAAATTATATTCCAGCAGATACTGCAGAATACTTCGATGTGGAACCATTAGACCAAGGAATTGACATAAAAAAAGAAATAATACTAGGACTTGAAGAATTAAATTTCAATATTGAAGTAAGCCACCACGAAGTTGCACCAGGACAACAAGAAATTGATTTTAGATTTGATGATGCATTAAAAACAGCAGATGCGGTAATCACATTCAAACAAACAATCAAAGCATTAGTGGATAATTTAGGATATAAAGTAACTTTCATGCCAAAACCATTCTACGGAATAAATGGTAGTGGAATGCACTGTAACCAAAGTCTATTCAAAGATGGTAAAAACATATTTTATGACCCAGATACAGAAACACAACTATCCCAAGAAGCAATGTACTTCATAGGAGGATTATTAAAACATTCAAAAGCATTATCTGCAATATTATCACCAACAATCAATTCATACAAACGTTTAGTACCTGGCTATGAAGCACCATGCTACATAGCATATGGATTCAGAAACAGATCCACACTACTTAGAATTCCTGCTTCACGTGGATTAGGTACAAGAATTGAATGTAGATCCGCAGATCCATCATGTAACCCTTATTTAGCATTTGCAGTACTACTAGAAGCAGGACTTGATGGAATGGACAATAAAATAGAACCAGGAGAACCTACAGAATTCAATGCATTTGCATTAACTCCTGATGAAATAGCAGCAAAAGGTATTGACACATTACCAACAAGTCTATGGGAAGCATACCACTCACTAGAAAAAGATGAAGTAGTTAAAAATGCATTAGGTGATTATGTATATAACCAATTCTATAACATCAAAAGAGCAGAATGGGATGATTATAGAACACGAGTATTTGACTATGAACTTGATAAATACTTAAATATTTAGATAAAAAAATATTTTTTATTTTTTATTTATTTTTAAAAAAAATCACTGTTCCACTAAATAAACTATTCATTTTAAAAAATTTTAACGAAGAATATATTTTTTTAGAATAGATTATGTAGTAACTAATGCCAGGAGGGTAGATATTATTTCTGTAAAACAAGAAACTGATATGAAAATGATGGAAATCTTAAGAATTTTATATGAAAAAAATGAAATTCTAGGTGCTAAAGTAATCTCAGAAGAACTTGAAAAACGAGGATATTCATTGGGTGAAAGAGCTGTACGCTATCATATGCATATCTTAGATGAACGTGGACTTACTGAAAAAATAGGTTATAAAGGAAGACAAATAACAAAGAAAGGTATAAGTGAATTAAAAAAAGGATTAATTTATGACCAAGTAGATTTTACCTTTTCACGAGTACAAGAAAAAATGTTCAATGTAACATTGAATCCACTTACACTACAAGGATCAGTTATTGTGAACATTTCATCTATAAATGAATTAGATGCAATTAAAACTATAAATAATGTTTTTGAAGCAGGATTAGCAGTAAGTAGTCATTATAATATCTATGAAAGAAATGATAAAACATACTTTGAAACAGTTTGTGGTACTACTATTGACGGATTAATGCAGCAAAAAGGAATTATTAGTAAACCATTATATGGTGGATTACTTAAAGTTGAAGATTACACCCCTATAACTTTTGTTGAACAAATTGCTTATGAAAAAACATCCATAACCCCTCTTGAAGCATTTACCAATCATAACAATACATCAGTACTAGATGTAGCTAATGATGGAACAGGAATTATACCTGCAAATTTCAGAGTTGTACCTGAAGCAAAAAAAGATGAAGTAATAACACTCCTTGATTCACTGAAAAAAATTGGTATATGTGGAGTAATTCATATGGGCAAACCTGGTGAATCAGTACTAGGTATTCCAGTACCTGAAGGTATGATAGGTATTGCAATTATTGGAGGAGTTGCTCCATTATGTGCAGCTCAAGAAGAAGGTTATGATTTAGATATTAAATTAGCAGATAGATATGATGAATATAACAACATGATTACTCCTAATTACTTAATGAACTTACCTTTGAAAAAGGTAACTACTCAAAATAAGGAAAATAAAGTTTCGTTCATATTGAATAAAATATTTAATTTAATATCAAAAGTAGATTACGATATAAATAATGAAAAAGGAAATATTATTGCTAATATATCCTATGTTCATAAAGACGATCTTGATGATTCAATAGAAGTTATGAAAGAATTATATAAATCCAAACCAGAATACTGTATGGGAAAAAGATATTCAGTTGTAGAATCATCTGAAGATAAAGTAGGTCTTGCCACTATATGTAGTTTAACTATGGATGGTGTTTTAACAAAACAAGGAATTAATTCCACCCCCGTTTATAGTGGAATTTTAGATATATATGGAAGTAACAGACGTTTTATTGAATTAATATCATACACAGGTTCGTCTGTAGATCCTCATGAAATTTTCATTAAAAAAGGTATGCATGATATACATGGTTCATTAAATGATGACGGTAAAATCATGGCAAGTGTACATTCAGTACATTACGTTGCACGAGATAAAACAATTGATACATTAAATTCATTAAAAGAAGTAGGACTTGAAGTATTAAACATAGGTAAACCAAATGAATATACTTATAATGCTAAAATTGAAAAATATAATTTTGGATATGTTTTATCAGGTGGACTTAACCCAATAGTTGCAATAAAAGAAAAAAATATTCCAGTAGAAGTTAAATCTATCGAAAAAATCATGAAATTTGATGCATTTGAAGAACTATAATATTCTTTATTCTTTTTTAAAAATAAAACATCAAATAAATAAGTATTTAAAAGCATTATCCAAAATCATGAAATAATTTATGTTTTCCTAAAAATAAATCGATTTAAATATTGTTAAAAATAAAATAGAAAACATATAATATTTATAAATATACATAACGAGTTATATTAAACTCATTCTAAAAAAAATAATATAATGATTAAATAAATAATAAGTGGTGTTAATAGTGGTAGTAACAATTTATGTGGAAAAATGTAATGGAATAGATGCATGTCCAGGTAATGGATTATGTATAGATGTATGTAATTTAGATGCTATTGAAAATATAAATGGACGTCCTGTAATTATAGAAGAAGCATGTACTGAATGTGGATTATGTGTAATGAATTGTCCTAATGAAGCATTATCTAAATAAAAAAAATAGAGAACTTAAAAAAACATACTTTTTATTTTTTTTAAACTCCAAAAAAATCTTTTTAGAAATTAAAACTAGTACATTATTACTTAAAAAGAAAAAAAGATGAAAAAAATTATTTTTATGTTAATATTACATCAAGTTTATCTTCTTTGATTGCATTTTTAATTTCACGAGAGATTCTACGACCCATACTCATTACTTCACCAAATTGTATGTAAGAATATGCTGATCCATTCATAAATGTATTTGTACCACCATCAATACGTGCACTCATTTCAAATATAACAATTTCTCTATCATCATTTACTAAGCATTGTAAACAGAATGGTCCATTCATACCCGGTTGTACCAATTCTTTAGCTGTTTCTACAAGTCTATCTCCATTTTCAAATACTTTAGGTAGTAATGATTCTCTTATTACTACAGGATGATTTCCACTTACAACATATGATGGACTTAAATTTGCTTCTATTTGATCTTGTGCTGGAATTCTTACTATTCCATCAATGTTAGTTTCATATCTACTATCCATTCCAAGTACTTCAACTTCATCTTTTAAAGCAGAGTAAAAATAATGTATACAGAAGTTGGTTCCACAAACATATTCCTCAATATGTGCATCTTTTACATCTTCTTCAGTAATCCAGTTTCTTTCCTTCATTTCTGCTATTTTTTCTTGGAATTCATCATAACTAGAACATATAAAGTATCCTTGTCCACCTCTTGCTCCAGGGAATTTAACCATTACTGCTTTATTAATATCTTCTGGTTTATCAAATTTCATTGGCATTCTGATTCCAGATTTAGTTATCATTTCTCTTTCTTTATCTCGTTCTGCTTCCCATCTAAGAATATCACGATTTCCAAACATTGGTACATTGAATTTATCTTCAACATTACTTAAACCAGCATAGGCTACAAAAGAACCATGAGGCACTACAATAGCATTCATTGCTTTAAGTTTTTCTTGAATATCATCATTTACAATATCTTTATATTCATCTACAAATATAACTTCATCAGCTACACCAAATCTTTTATAAGGTACATCTTTTCCTTTTTCACATACAACAGCTGTTCTAAAGCCTTCTTGTTTTGCTCCTCTAAGAATATGTAAAGCAGTGTGACTACCTAATGTTGCAATAGTTATATTTTCTTTATCATATTTTTCAACAATTGAAAGAATATCTTCTTTTTTAACGTTTCCCATAATATTCACCTTGATTTATCATGATTATTTATTAATAATTAAATATATGTCAGTCTTCATTATAATATTCATGGGTATACTTATCTAATTTAAACATATACTGTATGATTTGAATAAAATTTTATTAATTAAAAAAAATATAGTTTAAAACATATATTAAGTATTTAAATGTGATTGAAAATTGAACTTTATTATAAAATATAATTTTTGAATTACACTAAAATACGAAAAATTAATTTATTATTTTTATTTTCAATGATTACTTTTAGATAAAACTATATAAGGAGTATAATATTGAATGTTACAAGTTAATCAAGATTATTGTTTGGGTTGTGGAGCTTGTGTTATTGTTTGTCCCGTTAATCAGGAAATATATCCCGAAGTTATAGGTGGAAATGGACCAGACACAACAGAAGTGATAATGTTAGTAGAAAATGGTATTATCAAATTATTCCATCCTGAAAAATGTACAAGATGTATGAAATGTAATGATATATGTCCTACAAAAGCAATATATTATGGAGATAATTAGATGAAAGAAATGGACATTATAATAAATACAGGCACTAGTATTATTCAAGCATTTTATGAAAAAAAAGGGTCTACACTTAAAAAAGAATATATGCAAGCTACAGCAGTAGCATTTATGGATCCAATTGATATGAAAAAATTATCATTAAATCCATGTGATAAAATAGAAGTTACATCAAAATGGGGACAAGTAACATTATTTGTGGATAAATCACATGATGCACCACACGAAGGAATGATATTCATACCAAAAGGACCATGGGCTAATATAATAATAAGTCCTGAAACATATTGTTGCAATGTACCTACATTTAAAGGAGTACCTGCAAAAATAAGAAAAACAGAAAATAATGTATTACTAGTTGCAGATTTAATGAGAAAAACCTATAAAAAATATGCTAAAAATGATGATTTTAGAGAAAGTTTAGGTGAAAAACCAATATTTAAAAAAATGGAGTAATACCATGACTGAAAAACCAATTACTGATTATGATGAAGAAATAAAAAACTGTTCTTGTTCTTATTGTGGAAATAACTGTGATGATATTACATATCTTTTAAAAGATAAGAAAATTGTAGGTGTAAGACATGCTTGTAGATTAGGAGCAAGTAAAATAATCAATGATGAAGATCAAAGATTACTCAACCCTATGATTAGAAATACAGAAGGTATACTTGAAGAAACAACATGGACAATAGCATTAGATAAAACTGCAGAATTATTATCCAAAAGTACAAGACCCATACTGTATGGTTGGGGTGAAACATCAATCGAAGCAATAAAACAAGGCATAAATCTTGCAGAAATTACAGGATCAGTTATGGATAATCAGTCAACAATATGTCATGGAGCAAGTATTCAAGCATTCCAAAATGTAGGTCATCCTGTAATGACATTAGGTGAAGTTAAAAATAGAGCTGATGTTATAATTTACATGGGTACTAATCCTATGGATGATCATCCAAGACATTTATCAAGATATACTGCATTTCCAGAAGGATTCTTTAGACGAAATGGTAGAGAAGATAGAACAATCATAACAATTGACCCTAAATACACTAATACTGCAAAAGTTTCAGATGAATGGATTAAATTTAATATTAATGAAGATTATACCTTTTTAAATGCATTACGTTCAATATTAAAAGGTAATGAACTAAAAGATGAGGAAGTAGCTGGTGTTTCTAGAGAAAAAATATATGAACTAATTGAAATCATGAAAAATGCTGAATATGGTGCTTTATTCTTCGGTTTAGGACTTACTCAGACATTAGCTAAGCAGAGAAATATTGACATTCTTATCCAATTAGTTGAAGATTTGAATCAGTATTCTAAATGGTCTATGTTACCTATGAGAGGATTTTTTAATGTGAATGGATTTAACATAGCAATGACTTCTGAAACAGGTTACCCTTATGGTGTTGATTTTGCAAGAGGTTATCCTAGATATATGGTAGGAGAAACTACTACAATAGATTTATTAAATAGAAGAGAACCTGATTTTTTCATGGCAATATCTGCAGATCCTGGAGTACAATTCCCAGGTTATTCTATACAACATTTAACTAATATCCCTACAGTTCAAATTGATACCCATTGGGGACCATATACTGAATTATCAGATATTGTACTTCCAAGTACAAGAGTTGGAGTAGAAACAGAAGGTACTGCATATCGTATGGATTCTATTCCAATTTATATGAAAAAAGTAATAGATAAACAGGAAAACTGCCATTCTGATGAATGGATTCTCTCTGAAATATACAGGAGAATACTACAAATAAAAGAAACAAATGGAGATAATTAATATGGAATATATCTTAAAAAATGGAATTGTATTTGATCCTGTAAATAATGTAAACGGAGAAAAAAAAGATATATTAATAAACGATGATAAAATTGTTGAGGAAGTTTCTTCTAATGCTAAAATAATTGATATAACCGGAAAATTAGTTATGCCTGGTGGTGTTGACTTACATTCACATATTGCTGGACCCAAATTATCAGTAGGTAGACTCTATAGACCTGAAGATATAAGAAAAGGTATAAAACCTGCTTCTAAAAATGGAATAGATGGATTTGAAGCTGGATTCTCCCTACCTACTTGTCCAACAACAGGATATCGTTATACTAAAATGGGTTATACGACAGTTACTGAAGCTGCAGTTCCTCCTCTTGAAGCAAAACATGCACATGAAGAAATAAATAGTATACCTAACCTAGATATTCCTACTTTAACATTATTTGGAAATAATTGGTTTATGCTTAAATATGTTAAAGAAAATAACATTGATGATTTAACAGTATTTATATCCAAATGGTTAAAATTAGCTAAAGGTTATGGAATAAAAATAGTAAATCCTTGTGGTAGTGAAGCATGGGGTTGGGGAAAGAATGTGGATGGTCTTGATGATCCTGAACCACACTGGAATGTAACAGGACGTGAAGTAATTACTTCATTGACAAAGGTAAATGAGAAATTAGGACTTCCACACTCTGTACATGTACATACAAATGATTTAGGACATCCAGGAAATTATGAAACCACACTTGAAACATTTGACTGTGTTAAAGAAATAAAGAAGAATAAAAAAGTAGATAGAAATCAGATAATGCACTGTACACATATACAATTCCATGCATATAAAGGAAGTAGTTGGAGAGATGTAACTTCAGGTGCACCTGAATTAATTGATTATATTAATAAACATGACCATTTAACATGTGATATTGGTCAATTAACATTTGATGAAACTACTACAATGACTGCTGATGCTCCTATGGAATATGATTTATATAGATTAACAGGACTTAAATGGGCTAATAAAGATATTGAAGTAGAAACAGCATCTGGATTAATTCCATCAATATATTCTAAAAAATCACCAGTAAGTACATTACAATGGGCTGTTGGACTAGAATTTTTCTTAGGTATAAAAGATCCATGGAAATTTGCCTTAACAACAGATTCACCTAATGGAGCACCATTTATCAGATATCCCCGGATAATATCATGGATTATGAGTAATGAAAAATTAAATGATATGTTGGATAATGAAGTTCATAATTGGGCAACACGTAGAACTTCTCTTGGTTCTTATGATAGAGAATATTCATGGAATGATATTGCTATTATTACAAGAGCAAGTCCTGCTAAAATACTTGGTTTAACTGATAGAGGCCATCTTGGTATTGGTGCTAAGGCAGATATTTCAGTGTATGATATTGATGTAGATTCCTTTGACACTACTCGTCTTAGTAATTCAGAAGTTCTTGAAAAAAAACTATTAAATAGTATGTATACTATTAAAGATGGTGATATTCTAGTAAAAGATGGTGAAATTGTAAAATTAGTTAACAGTAAACATGTATGGTGTAACGTAAAAGGACTGGAGAATAAAGAATATTCATTAATTCAAAGAATAAAGCCTGAATTTAATAAGTATTATACTATAAAATATGAAAATTATGGTGTTCCAAATCATTATATTACACCAAATTATCAAGTTGATGTTGAAGTGGAGAAATAAAATATGAAAACTATAAAATTACTAATGAAAAAATTTAGTACAATACCTCTTGAATTTGATAATGTACTTCCAGAGTTATTATATAATAAAAATAAAGAAGAAATAGAGCAAACAATCATTTTCCATGGAAATAAACAAGAACATCTCTCCACATACTTCCAAGTAAACCTAGATGGAGAATGTAGTGATGCACAAGATTGTGAAATTATCATTGATGGTGATTTACATAGAGTTAAATATATTGGAAACCTTATGAGTAAAGGTAGAATTATAGTTAATAGTGATGTAGATTTACATGTAGGTGCACAAATGTCTGGAGGTCATATAATTGTTAATGGTGATGCTGAAAGCTATGCTGGACGTGAAATGACGGGAGGTTTACTTGAAATTAAAGGTAATGTTAAAGAATTCTGTGGTTCCTCATATATGGGTGAATGGAGAGGTATGTCTGGTGGTAAAATTATTATTCATGGAAATGTAGGTAAACAATTAGCTGATTGTATGATGAATGGTGAAATATATGTTAAAGGAAATTGTGATATTCTAGCAGGTATTCATATGGTTGGTGGCTATATTCAAATTGATGGTGACGTTACGCAATGGCCTGGAGGTCAAATGAAAAAAGGCACTATTGTAATTAAGGGTAATGTAGGTAAAATTCTTCAAGGATTTGTTAAAGAAGAAAAAATCCAAAACCCCGAAATAAATGGAAAATATCATATTGGTAGTTACATACATTATACTGGTGATGTAGGTGCAAAAGGTAAAGGTCATTTATGGATTAAAGAAAATTAGGCAAAACTATGAATACAAAATCATTAACTTTAAAAGAAAATGAACTCATACCATTTATAGATAAATATTTTAGAGAAGAAGCATTACTTGAAATATCATATAATCGTGTATTTATTCCTGGAAAAATATTATTCATAACACATGAAGATAATGAAACTATTATCACAATACAATTAAAGGGTCAACTATTAAATCAGACAGTAGATATTAATATAAATAATATTATAAAAGAAGTAGTTGAAATTCGTCATACATATAATGATGAAGAACTTATCTTAACCATTGTTGACTAAAAAAAATATAGTAATAAATTCTTAGAATAGTTTCTAAGAATCTTTTTTTTTATTGAAAAATAATTATTCTAGTACAGTATGTCTTGCTTTGAGATCTTTTTCTGTTTGTCCAAGATCTTGCATCATTTGAGCAATAACTGCATCTAAGAAGATTAAAGCACTTATTTCAAATATAGTTCCCATTGGAGATAAGGATTGGTGTAATCCACTTATTTGACGATTATTATAATCAGGTTCTGAATCTATTTTTGTTCTTCCTTTAAGTTGAAGTACAATATCTGATTTTTTTGCAAGAGTACTATCTGGATAAGAAGTTATTGCTATTAATTTAGAACCAATTTCTTTAGCAATACTAGTTGTACTAATTATATAACTTGTTTCTCCAGAACCAGATATTGCTATTAAACAATCATTTTTTCTAATAGCTGGTGTTGTGGTCTCTCCTACAACATAAACACTTAATCCTAAGTGCATTAAACGCATTGCAAATGCCTTTGCTACTAATCCAGAACGTCCTAACCCCATAATAAAGACATTATCCACTTCTTCAAGCATTTCTGTCATTTTAGTAACATCTTCATTACTAACTGCTTTAGTTGTTTTTGTCACATTTTCTAATATATCACTTAATGCATCATCATAAATCATATGAAATCCCTACAAATTTTAAATTACTTTGAAAATTATACACTTTCACAGATATTTTAAATAAATTTTAAAATATAAAAAAATATTAATTAATATAAAATATATTAAAATTTATATTTAGTTTTTACTAATCTATTATAAGAAATAATTAAAACTAAATTTAGTTGGGTGGGAATATGAGTTTAAATAAAAAATTAAGTATGGAAATTAATGGAAATTTATTTGATTATAAATTATTTGATACTCTAAAAGCAATAAAAAAAACTAAATCACAGCGAAAAGCAGCAAAGAAACTAAATATATCACACCCTGTATTAAATAGACGTGTTCTTAAAGCAGAAGATTTACTTTCTGAAAAATTAGTTATTGTTTCAAATACTGGAACTACTTTAACAAAATATGCTTTAAAACTATTAGATGAATATGAAACTTATGAAAATAGATTGTCTGATTATACAAACAGTATAACAGTTGCAGGTGGACCAATTTCATGTGAATTTATCAGACAACTAGCTCAAGCCTACCAAATGGATAACTTAAAAATTATTGAAACTGATACCGAAACCGCTTTTGATTTAGCTAATAATGGTTTTATAGATATTTTAGGATTTGATGACCCCGTTCAAGCATATATTTATGATATTGAACCAACCCCTCTTGGAAGAGACAACTTAGTTTTATTATCCAACAAAGAAATTAGATTGAACAGTATTTCTGATTTAAATGGTTTAAATTTTGTGGAAGTAGATGGTTCTGCACAAAGACTTGCATGGACCACTCTTGCTAATTATGATTTAGATTTTAATATTGTTTATGTTGTTAATTCTTTTCATGAAGCTATTCGTCTTGTTGAACAAAATGAGAATTTATATACATTCATAAATAAAAGTATGGCATATACTGTACAACATACTAATAATATAATTTCTAAAGAAACACAACATATTATTAGTGCATTGAATGTTAAAAATAATAGTTTTATTGAAAGTTTTCTTAATATTGCATCACATCATGCTCAAAAAGTAACTGTTAATTATGGATTTGAACATTTATAAAAAAAAGAGTTAAGAAATAGATTTTATTCTTCTAATCTAAATCTTTTTACTACAAAGTCTTTATCTAGTGATAATACAAAGGATGCTGCACGAGGACCTTGTTTTTTACCAATAATAGTTTTATATATTGCTTGGAATGCTTTTTGTGGTTTTAATTCTAAAGCTTCTAACACTTCATACATTCTATCGTGGAATTCAACATCATTATTAAATGTTTCATTTTCTAAAACATCTGCAAGTTGACGTAAGAATTCTGTTTGTTCTTCAGTTATTTCTACACGAGGCATTTTATTCATAACTTGGAATTTAACAAATTTAGGTCCATATGTTTCTAACCAATTATTTACATATTCTAATCTTTGTAAATATGTTTCTTTATCAAAGTCAGATAACTCGTCATATGTAACATCAACTAATCTATCCGGTAATTGATGATTGTTTTTTAGGATTTCATATATTTTTTCTGGTTTTCCATTTGCTATTTGGTATGCTACTGTTAAGAACCTGTATGGTGGTTGGAATGGCATTTCATCAGGTAATTCATTAATTTGAGATACTTGATATATTTTGGTAAGTTTTTCTTTTTCTTTATCATTACTTGCTTCTTCTTCACCATAAGCTATTCTTTCTACTCTATCATATTGGTCCATTAAATCAAGGAATCCCATTTTTGGTGTGAAATCTTTAGGTTTTAATGGTTTGTTTCTGAAGATGTAGTAATTTAATGTTTCTGGTTTTCCTATTTTAAGCCATGCTTCTGGTGTGAAAAATACTCCTTTAGATTTACTCATTGCATCTCCATCAAGTGTAATCCATTCATATGGTATTGGATATGGTGCAGGATAATTAAATATTTCATCAGATATTATTTTACTTACATCATATGATCCACCACTTGCTGCATGGTCTTTACCAAATGGTTCACAAGTTATGTTTAATATTTTCCATCTTGCAGCCCATTCTACTCTCCAGGTTAGTTTACCTTTTCCTGTTGTATAATCCATTTCACCTTCATGTCCACATTCACATCTATATTTAATTGTGGTTTCTTCAAAATCATATGCTTCAGTTGTATTTACACGACCACACTCTGAACATATAGGATTATATGGTAACCAGTCATCTCTTAGAGGATGTTCACGGTATTCATTGAATATTTCTTTAATTCTTTCAGTGTTTTCAAGTGCAATTTTTGTAGCTTCTGTATAAACTCCATTTTTATACATTTGAGCTCCACTTTTAATTTCAAGATTTTCAATGTCAAATTGATCTAATGCATTTATGAATGGTTTTTGGAAATGTTCTACGAAATTATCACAACATCCTTCAGGACAGGGAATTTCATAGTATGGTTGACCTAGATATTCACTGTAATCTTCAGGTAATGGGTATGGTACCTTT
The DNA here is from genome assembly GCF_001729965.1 of Methanosphaera sp. WGK6. Taxonomy (NCBI): domain Archaea; kingdom Methanobacteriati; phylum Methanobacteriota; class Methanobacteria; order Methanobacteriales; family Methanobacteriaceae; genus Methanosphaera; species Methanosphaera sp. WGK6. Next base: position 127,023 of record NZ_JRWK01000005.1, read on the forward strand.
CTTAGAGGGTCATAATCATCAGCTATCCATACAGTCTTAGCATTTTCCCCTAATTTTCTTAATTCTTTACTTACTGCATTTGCTATGAATATATCACAACTGTTTCCAATATGTACTGATCCTGAGATAGATGTTCCACTACCTACAATATATTCATCCCTTCCTTGTTGACTTAATTCTTCAGCTATTCTTTCAGTCCAATGTTTACTCATATACATCACAAATAATCTTTAAATTGAATAAATAATAAAATTTAGAATACACCATTTATAAACCATTAATCCACTAATTTACTAAATTAAATAATTTACATCTAATTTTAATAAAAAAATTCCCTAAAAATTAGATTTTATTGATTAATTATAAATGGTATTTATTCTAAAAATAATAGTTTCTATAAGTAGAAAAATCATTTATATTATTATATTTTATTAGTTATGGTTTATAATTATTATCATATAGTTTAGAAAAAAGTATTAAATTATGTTACATGAAATATAATATTAATTGAAATAAAAAATAGGGATTGAATTTATAAGTTTCTTAATTAAGGTGGAAAAATATGTATGTAATTATAGTTGGAGCAGGTAGAGTTGGATTAAATCTTGCACAATCACTAGTTAGAGAAGGATTGAATGTTACTATTATTGAAAATGACCCCATTGTATCAGAAGAAGTAGCCGATCAAGTAAATGCAATGGTTATTCAGGGTGATGCTACATCAGTACAAGTATTAGAAGATGCAGATATTGTTGATGCGGATGTATTTGTTGCAGCAACAGGACATGACACTGTTAATTTATTAACATCAGTTCTTAGTCAAAATTATGATAATATTAAGAAAATTATTGCAAGAGTAAATGACTTAGATCATATGTCTGCTTTTAAAAAAGTTGGTATTGATATGACAGTTAGTCCTGAATCTACTGTAGCATCATATCTTGAACGAATTATAACTCGTCCAAAAGTTGCTGATTTAATTATTTTAGGTAGAGGATCCACAGAACTTCTTGAAGTGAAAATTGAAAATAAGGATTTGTTTGGTAAGAATGTTCTTGATTATAGTCCTACTGAAAAATATATTGTATGTGCTGTGTATGAGGATAATGAATTAATAATACCTCAAAAGGATACTGTTTTTCATGAAGATCAAAAAATATCTGTTCTAGCAAAATCAGATTATGTACAAGAAGTTACTAAATTATTTGCACCTTAATTTTATTTTTCAGTAAATCCATATATTATAGAAATAAATTTTAAATAATATAATTTTTTTAGAAATAGTTTTTTTTAAATAAAAGAATAGGCAAATAAAGGTAAAAACCTATTCTTTCTTGTAGATATTTAAAAATGAATGGTGGTAATGAAAAAAGAATAAATTAATTATTCTTTTTTGGTATAATACTTTCCTCTTATTTATTTATCGAAAACATCTTTGTCAGCTTTATCTAACCATTGGTTTACAATTTTAATTGCACAGTAGTTACCACACATTGTACATGTGTCGTCTGCTTCAGGTGGTCTTTTATCTCTGATTGCTTTTGCATCTTCTGGCCACATTGCATGTGAATATTGTGCTTCCCAGTTGAGTTCTTTTCTTGCATCAGCCATTTTTATGTCTTCTTCTCCGAATCTTTCTAAGTCAATAGCTAAGTCTCCAGCATGAGCTCCAATTCTTGTTGCAATTACTCCTTCTCTTACATCTTCTGGTCCTGGTAATGCTAAGTGTTCTGCAGGAGTTACGTAACATATGAAGTTTGCTCCATATCTTGCACATTGTGCTGCTCCTATTGCTGATACTATGTGGTCATATGCTGGTGCAATATCGGTTACTATTGGACCTAACATGTAGAATGGTGCATTTTTACACATTTTTTTCTGAATGTTGATGTTTGTTTCAATTTCATTGATAGGTATGTGTCCTGGTCCTTCTACAATTGTTTGAACTCCTCTTTCTCTTGCTCTATCTACTAATTCCCCTAATACAATTAGTTCTTGTATTTGAGCACGGTCTGTTGAGTCTGTGAGTGCTCCTGCTCTCATTGCGTTTGCCATACTTAAACATACATCGTATTCTTCTACAATATCAAGTACTTGATCATAGCTTTCATATAATGGGTTTTCTGCATCGTTTGCTACCATCCATGAGGATATGAATGAACCTCCACGACTTACTAATCCACCTTTTCTTCCTTGTCTTTTGAGTCTTTTTAAAGTTTCTCTGTTTACAGAACAGTGGATAGCCATGAAGTCTATACCATCTTTTGCTTGTTTTTCGATGTTTTTAAGCATATCTTCTTCTTCCATGTAAATAGGAGAACCATTTTTTTCAATGGATTCTACTGCTGTTTGGTAGATAGGTACGCTTCCTACAGGTTTGTTAGTGTTTTTTAATACTGTTCTTCTTATGTTGTCTAAGTCTCCACCGATACTTAATTCCATAAGTGTATCTGCACCTGCTTCTTCAGCAATTTTTGCTTTTTCTAATTCCATATCTAAATCATTGATATCTGTGGAAGTTCCAATTGTTGCATTAACTTTTGTTCTTAAGTTTTCACCTATACCTACTGCAACAGTTTCTCTTTGGTTGTTGTCTGGTATTGCGATATAACCTTTTGCAACCATTTTTCTGATATATTCAGGGTCTAATTTTTCATCTGCAGCTACTTGTTTCATAGCTTCTGTAATGTTTCCTCTCATTGCTTCGAGCATTTGTGTCATTTTATATTACTCCATATTATTATTTTTCTAATCTTGAATAATCTTTCTGGTTAGATGTTATTTTTTCAATAAATCATACCCATTATTTCATTATCCTATTCATTTTAGACTTAGTTAATAGTAAGTTTGATAGAGTATTTAAATGTTTAGAAGATATGCTTCCAAAATAACAATAAATTTTAATTTTTTAATAGAATATATTGCAAAGATTATATATTTATACAAAAAAATGAATAAAAAACAAGATTTTTCAACTAAAATTTAAAAAATAGTATTACATAAATCATTAAAAAGTATTATTATAAACAATATTAGGAAAAAATTATCTAAAAATTAATGAAAATATTAAAAAAAAATGAATAAAAAAAGAAAAAAATCTAGTATATTTTAAAACTAGAATTATTTATAACTCATCATTCCATTGATTATTCATTTTTTCTAATGCTTGATCTGCTGTAGGTATGTTTGTCTGAGTTCCTTGTGTTTCTACTATATATGATGACACAGTACTTGCAAAACGTCCACAAGTTTCAAGATTATTATCACGTAAATATAAACTTAAGAAAGCTGCACGATATGAATCTCCTGCTCCTGTTGGATCATATGCCTTTGTTGGTACTGGTTCAATTTCTAAACAGTCTTCTCCTTTAACATAAATTAAACTTCCTTTTTCACCAAGAGTTTGAACAATCATATTAGGACCATTTTCTAATAATTCATCTATAGTACTATCTAATAAATCAAGTATATGTTCTATCTCATGTTCATTTCCAAATAATATATTACAATTGTCAATTACTTCTTGTAAATCTTTTGTAGAGTATAAATGTAAGTCCTGTCCTGGATCAAATGAAACTAATTTATTTTGACTATATGCATATTTTCCCGCATTAATATTATATTGAGGATCACCTGTTGCTAAATGTACTGCTCTTGCATTATCAATAGCTGCTTTAGGTACTTCACTTTTTTGATATTCTTCAGCAGCTCCCCAGTAAAAATAAAACATTTGTTGATCTTCAGTATTTGTTAATACAAATGCAGTAGGTGTATTTTTTGTTTCAGATATAATCATTTCAGAAATATCTACTCCCGCAGTAGTTAATTCTGATTCATATTCACTACCTATAAAATCTTTTCCTATACAAGATATAAGTCCAACATCTAATCCTAATTTATTTGCAACTACGGCAACATTACCTGCAGCCCCCCCATTTAAACATTCCATTTCTTCAACAATAGAAGATGTATTTATTTTAGAAAATTCTTTGACTTGCATGATATAATCAAAAGCCGTATGTCCTAATACTAGTAAATCCACGTTTTTCATTGTTATTCTCCTTTATATTAATTTTATTGGATTTTTTAATGATTAATATTTCAATGAAAAATAAAATAATCATTAATATTTAATAGATTGCATTATAAAAAAATTATTCATAATTTTATATCATATTATGTTTAACTATCTTTATACAATTATCTTAATTGAAAATATACATAATTATTTAATAATATTGCACTAAAATAATAATAGTGAGTTGTTAGTAATGATAAATAAAAACATGTTAAGTAAAGAGAATGGACAATTTTTATTTGCAATAACTACTGGAACATTAGTTGGACTTATTACAATAGTAATATGTATTCATTTAAACTTAACAATAATAGGAATTAATATCCACATATTCATTGCACCTATAATTGCAGGTTTTATTGAAACATTTATTTCAAGAAAATTAACAAATAAGTCATCAGGTGCAATTAGTGCTATCATATTATTTATAATAACCAATTTCATTGGATGGTTTTTTCCAGCACAACCAATTACATGGAATATTTTCACACTAGGTGGACTCCTTTTCATGTTACAAGCCGCAATTCCATTAACTATTAACTACATATTAATTGCAATACTTCTTGGAATAACCTATTTATTTGGAATAATTGGCGGTTATATAGCAGTATTATTAAATAAAAATAATGCACCACAATTATTATGTATAAGTGAGATTGATTCTGTTAACAGCTCAGATATTTTAGTTTTAAATAATTCTCCCGAAATTCCAATAAAAGAATATCATAATTTAGTTTATGCAGAACAGGTTATTCGATTTGATAATAAACCTAGTGAATTAGTTAAATATGCCGGTTCCAAATTAAATGAAAAACGAAGATTACAACATAATGATTATATTAAAGCAAAAAATTACATTATTAATGAAATAAAAAAAGAAGCCCTATCCATTAATGCTAATGCTATTATTGACATAGAAATTGAATATACTAATTTTAATCAGCAACTTCCACCAGATATGTTAATTGCAGCTTATGGAACAGCTGTAACTATTGATAAAAAATATTTAAATTAAAAAAAAATAATGGTGATTATAAGATGTGAATTTATTGTTCCCATCTTTTTCTATCTAATAATTCTTGTTTTTTACCTGCATTCCATCCACCAGAAGCACTTTGTGCATGACCTACTTGTTGAACATAACCTGTAATTCTATCATACCATTCTACTTCTTTTGTTTCACCACAATGAGTACATGTTGTTTGTAATCCTTTCATTAATGTTTTACATTTTATACAGAAACTTAAAGCACTACTATATGCCCAGAAACCAATATCAGTTTTATGAGTTATTTTATCAGTAAGACTCATTAAACTATCAGGATCACTATATGATTCTCCCATAAATGCATGGAATATATGTCCTCCTTGTGTTATTGGATGATATTTTGATTCTATTCTTATTTTTTCTGGTAAACTTAATGTTGTATCTACAGGTACATGACTACTATTTGTGTAATATGATGCATTACTATCACCATTACATATTACCCTATCTGGGAATTTTTCACGATCAAGAGTAGCAAATCTATATGCTGTACTTTCTGCAGGTGTTTGAATTACACCCCATCTTAATCCAGTATCTTTTTTAAGTTGATTTGCCCTATCATTTATATATTGTACTACTTTTAATCCTAAATTATTAGAATCTGCATCTTCTAATCCTGCCCCTGTTTGTGCCATGAGCATTTCATTTAGTCCTACAAAACCAAATGATAATGTACTGTTATCTATTTGATAATATGGATCTTCATCCATTTTTTGTGTTAGGAAAGGTAGAATTTTATAGTCATTAAGACATCTTAATGCTCTTTCCCTTCTTAGTAAAAGTACTTCTTCTACTATGTTCATATAGTCATCCAAGTAATCAAAAATTTCATTTTCATCTCTTGCATTGTAACCTATTCTTGGAAGATTCATAGTCACATAGGCAAGATTTCCTGTTCTTAAACAGTCTTTTTCCCAGTCGCCAGTCCAATTATCAGATAATCTTGTTCGACATCCCATATAATTTGCCATATTTCCCATGTATTTTGGTAACATATTTATGAAATATGCTGTTCCAAATTTTGCTGATAAGAAATGTACTCTTTCTATATCTTCTGTGAATTCAGGTGTTAAACATTCTTTTCTTAAGTAATAAATAGTATTAGGGAAAAGGTGTGGTTTTCCTTCTGCATCTCCTTTTATAAGTGCTTCTGTGAATGCTTTTTGTATTAATCTTACCTCTTTTTCATAATCCCCATATACTCCTACAACTTTACCTCCAGGTCCATATGCTGGTTCATTTTTAAGGAAGTCAGGTACTGTGAATTCTAGTCCTATACTCGTAAATGGTACTTGTCCTCCTCTTGCTGCATATGCCATATTTAAATTGAATATTAACATTTCAACTGCTTGTTTTATTTTTTCATAAGGTAATCCTACTGCAAATGGTGCTACAAAGACATTCCACAAACTCATTGCTTGCCCACCACTCATATTTTGTTGAGCAGCTAGCATTATTTCACCAGAATGATTCATTAAAGTTTCTATATGATTTGGTGGTGCAGCTACACTTGTATGATCCCCTGTTCCATCTACTTTTAATCCAAATCTTATGAATTGTCTTAAATCATGTTGTAAACAATTAATTGGTCTTCCTGCAAAGAATTCTAAATCATGAATATGAACTGTACCATTCATATGTGCATCTGCAAGATTATGTGGTAGTATATTTAGCAGAGTATATTGTTTTAATGATTCATCTGCAACATATTTATGTATTGTTTCAGGATTATGCATCATATTAGCATTATCTTTATTTCCAGATTCTATTAAGTTTGTTATATTATATACAGGCATCCCTAGTCTTGTATATTTTCTTCTTAATGATTCTAGTCCATTTTCAGTTAATTTTGTATTAACCATTTCTCGTATTATTGGTGCTGTTAAGTAATCTAATTGTAATCTTTTGAGTTCTTTGTAAACTTCTGTTGCAATTTTATCTGCAAGTTTGGGCGTTGTTTGTGTTTCTTGAATTAATGTATTTGTTATTCGTGATTTATCAAATGATTCTATAGTATCTCTACCTGTTCTTACACGTAACGTGTTTGTATTATAGTATTTATCTGCTAATTTACTGTTTTCTTTTTTAAGTAATTCATATATTAAATTTTTAATTTCTTTTGTTGTTATATCATCATGTACTTCTTTGGATACTTTATGTGCTATTTTTTCTGCTAGTCCTAAAGGAATATTAATCATTATACATGAACGTATAAGTTTTTCGTAGCTGAATTTTTCTTTTATTCCATCATTTTTTATTACATATATTTCATTAAGATTATATGTGTCTTGTATGGTTTGTGGATCATTCATTATTCATTCACACCTTTTATGATTACTGTGTTATTTAATAATTTAATTATATTAGTATATAAAAATTAGGTTTTTTTGAAAAAAGTAGTATTTATTTAGACGAACTATAATGTATGTTTTTAGAAAAAGAATTATTTAAAAAAAAGTAAAATAGGTTAGAAAAATATATCTAACGAACTTTGTTTAGATTTGTCACTTTCAAATAAGGAGTTAATAGAAGTCTCCAATATTTCTATACGTTCCACTACATAAGGATTTATTGGATATCTATGAGATAAATCCTTAGATATGTCAAGATACTTTAGAACAGAACCTTTGGAAATACTTAATATTAAGTTATTACCACATTCACACTCTCCTGATAAAGGAATTCTTCTATATTTAGCTCCACATTTAGTACATCTTACTTTTTGTCTTGAAAAAGCTCTAATATTTCCTGCCATGTCAGGTAAGAAGTGAGAATTTAAAACACCTTCTACAACACCTTTTTGATCCACTGCCCTGAGTAATTCTGCAAGTGCAATTTGACTTTCAACTTTATCAGTCATTGTCTGTAATGACTTGTATAAACAAATTTTTGGTCCGGCATGTATCGAACTAGTTGGATGAGAATATATTAATCCTTTATATTGAGCATCAGTACCTAATCTTGATTCAACATTATCTACCAAATCATTAACATCGGATGGTTTTACCCCTCCCTCTTCGGTTTTATGATAAATTTCAAGAGGAATTCTTTTCATACAATCAATATTATGTGATTCATCATCAATTTCTTCAGGATCAATACGAATACTTAAAACCAATGGTGCATCCATACTTCCACCTCTAGTACTTGGTAAATAGGTTTTTCCAAAGTTAAGTAATGCATCTAATAATAACATAACTGCATCTTCATCACTATCACAATTACGTCTTTTTGCTGAATGGAAATAAGGATGAGCATAACATCCTGATGCTTTTGTATATCCAACAATTCTTCCCAATACTCCTGCAGAAGTATGGGGTGCTAAACCTGCTATTAATTGTCCAACCAAATCAAGTCTATCTTCAGCATTGTAAAATGGTTCCATATTATAATATTTAACAAGTAAATCATCAATAAATTTAGAAACTTTTAATAAATAATCACCACAACTTTCACTAACTACTATATCTTGGATTTTTATCTCAATAATCTGATTATCATCAGTAATAGGATTACCATAAATATCTTCAGTATATCCTAATTCAATTATTTTTTCATAAGGTACTCCTATTTCACGAGGAATAAAGTGTGTTAATGGAAGATCCGTTGAATCATGCCTTATTGTTCCATCCCTATATGTAAATACACCATTACGTGCACGTAAGATTCCTTTTTCCAGAGGTTCTGGATATTTATCTTCAGATATTAATCCTTTTACCCCTTTTACTTCATCCATTCTACGAACATTAACATTATTAAATGCATCTGCAAGTAATTTACCTAGTTTTATATTTTTAGGTCCTGAACTTTCTAATTCTGTTCTTGAACCACATACTGGACATAATGATTTAAATGAAGTTACTTTACAATCAGGATTAGTACATTTACACTTAGCAAGTGTTACTTTTATTGTTCCTTTTTTTGCAGCTTCAGATATGTTACGAATATTTCCAGCATAATTACCAATTGGGAATAAGGAATGAGGTGCAGGTCTCATTAAACGTTCTTTTGTTTTTTCAGGACGACCTACTCTTCCACCAATATATGTTGGTGCTTTTGCCTTAATTACACAAGGACTAATAATATTTATTGCATCTAGTGAAGTCATATCATCATCAGGAGATAAATGTTTATTTAATACTGTCGTTAAAGTAAATAAATCATCATTTGACATTATTAAAGAATTATTATTAACATGATGAGGTATTCCCAGTACTTCTAATAACCTCTTATGATAATCTACAGGTATACGATTCATATCTACATTAAATACTGCATCAGGACTTTCAACAATAGAATATAAATAATCATGCAAGTCATTTAATTCTGTTTTAGTTAAATCATGATAGTAATAAGTATATTTAGGATGTAAAGGAGTATTTGTTTTTTTGGATATTTCAAATGCTTTTTTAGAATCAATTTCTAATTTTAATAACTCATCCAATTCCATTTCTTCCTTAAATTCTATTCCAAAATCATCATGTGTTTCTTTAAAGTAATCCGAAGCTTCAATTTCCTGAGCCCACCATTCTTCACACCAACAAGACACATCCAATGGAATATTACCTCTTAAATATTCACCAAATGCAACAAGCATATCTCCAAGGAATAAAATTTCAATTACATCTTTACGTATTGATATTGCCTGAGATACATTATCTACTTGAACAACATCACCATTTTTTAATTTAACAATAGGTCCCTCAACAGAATCACATGGAACTACACAATTACCTTTTCCAGGTTTTTCAATTTTCATTTGTGTCCCTATTGCTAGAAATTCCACAATTTCCATTGTTGCTGGATGTATTGCCATTGATGCTAGACCACTATCTCTTGTTCTACCATAACGTAATCTAAAACCACCTTTAGCACCAGGATAAGACATTACAGGTCTTCCACCAATGATATCTTCCATGTATTTTGCTTTTTTCTTAGGTTTTTCTTCAGTTTCTTCTTTCTTATCTTCTTTTTCTTCTTTTTTATCTGTTTTAGGTGCTGTGAAATATTCTAACCAATCCCAACCATCAATTTTAAGAGTATGAGCATATTTAAGTATTTTTCGTGATTTTTGAATAACACCTTCTGCAATAGCTAGTAATGCTCCACCTCTTAGGTTATTTGTTTCCACACGAGGTAAATCCCTATTTTGAACTTCAACAGGATCTGTTTGTTCTCCAGTTACTTCAACCGGAATTCCTCTAACTGCTTTTCTTACTTCTTCAGGAGTTGGAGAATATTGTAGGTTTGTAACTTCAGATTCATAAAGTTCTACTTCTTCAACATATCTTTCAATTTCATCATCAGTAGGTTTATATCTATCTAAACCTTGAGCCATACGAATATAATCACCAAGTAATACACTTAATGCTGCAGCAGTACCTCCTGCACTACGAATTGGTCCTGCAAAATAAACACCAAAGCACTTAGTACCATCAGAATTATCTTTAATTTTTACTTTAGCAATACCTTCAAGTGGTGCAGCCACTACTCCTTCAGTTAGTATAGCCAAAGCTGTACGTATTGCACTGTCTGCATTTTCTTCTTGGACCTCATAATTATTTTCTTGTCCTTCAACATCATCTCTAGTTGCTATTTCTTTAGCTATTTGAAATGCAACTTCTTCCCTTGACATTGTTTCTTCTAGTTTTTTTATTCTTTTTGCAACACCTTCTGGACCTACAAGCCCTTCTACACGTTCTGCCAAGTCCTTTGCAAGTGGAATTTCAGGAACTAATTCCAAATCTTTCCCCTGTTTACGTGCTTCTCTTGCAATATCATATAATTCTTCTGTTTTTTCTTCAAGCATTTCAAAATAATCCATTAGATATAACCTCCTACAAAATTAAATTATGAAAAAATAATAATTAATTGTAATTTTAATATTTTCGAATTTCAATATTCTAAATTCATATTATATATATTATTAATTTTATAATTAATAGAATTTTGTTATTATAATTTCAAAGAATAATACATTCTATAAAAAAAGTAGTATATATGATAAAATATGAAAATAAACCCTTAACTTATAATATAACATTAAAATAAAATAAATATTAAATTAATTATAAAAAAATAATTAAATAATCATTAAAATAGTTTTAATAACAATATTATCACTAAAATAGATGATTAATTCAATTTAAATTAGTATTTATAAAAAAAGATTATTAGTTAAGATTATATAAAATAATAACAAAAATATAAATTATAAAAAATAAAGGAGTGAAAATAAGATGACTTATAACCCACCATCAGATGTTATGATTTATGACACCACCCTAAGAGATGGAGAACAAACACCTGGTGTTACGATAACAACTGATGAAAAAATAACAATAGCAGAAAAATTAGACAAACTTGGCGTTGATGTTATCGAATTGGGTTTTCCTGCAGCATCACCCGGTGAACAACGAACATTCAAAGAAGCAGCAAAAATAGGATTTAATGCTCAAATCAGTGGACTTGCAAGAGCATTACCACAAGATATTGATAAAGCAATTGATTCTGATGCAGATTACATTCACACATTCATCGGAACATCCCCACTCCATAGGGATTACAAGCTTAAAATGTCTAAAGAAGAAATATTAGACAAAGCAGTAACTGCTGTTGAATATATTAAAGATCATGGCATAACTGCAGAATTTTCTTGTGAAGACTCAACAAGAACAGAAATCGATTATTTATTAGAAGTATTTAGTGCAGTACAAGAAGCAAAAGTTGATAAAATTAATGTTCCTGATACTGTTGGCGTAACCATCCCAATTAAAATGAATGAATTAATTACAAAAATTAATGAAAAAATTAATGTTCCAATTAGTGTACACTGCCATAATGACTTTGGATTAGCTGTGGCAAACACATTAGCAGCAATTGAAGCTGGTGCTAAACAAGCCCAATGTACAATAAATGGTCTTGGTGAAAGAGCAGGAAATGCATCACTTGAAGAAATAGTAATGTCACTACATAAATGTTATAACATAAATACAAACATTAATAGTAAATTACTTGTAAATACTTCAGAAACTGTTTCAAGAATTACAGGAGTTAAAATGCCACCAAACAAAGCAATAGTTGGCGAAAATGCATTTGCTCATGAAGCAGGTATACATGTACAAGGTATTTTAGCAAATAGTGAAACTTATGAAGCTTTAAACCCAGAAGAAGTTGGACATAAAAGAAGAATTGTTCTTGGAAAACTAACTGGTGCAAATGCTATAGAAGCAAAACTTGAAGAATACAATATTAACCTAAATAAAAATCAATTTGATGAACTATTTAAAAAAGTTAAAGCACTTGGTGATGCAGGAAAAACCATTACAGACCTTGATTTTAGATCAGTAGCTGAAGCTATTCAAGGAAAACCTACTCAAGAAAGAATTAAATTACTTGGTATAAGTGTAATGACTGGAGATAACACCCTACCAACAGCAACTGTAAAATTAGATATTGATGGAACCGTTAAAAATCATGCAGAAACAGGAGTAGGACCAGTAGATGCATCACTTAAAGCAATACAAAGCCTTGTTGGAGAAATAGTAGACATTCATCTTGAAGAATATCATATTGAAGCAATCACTGGTGGAACAAATGCACTTGCAGAAGTTTTCGTTATTTCAACAGATGAAAATAACAATAAAGCTACTGGTAGAGCTACTGATGAAGACATTGTAAAGGCAAGTATTGATGCTATAATTAGTTCTGTAAACAAAATTTTAATGCTTAGAGAATAAAACAAAAAAAATAATTAAATAAGTATCATATAGATAATATTAAATAGATTAAATAATATAAATAAAGATTAAACTATATCATTATAGTTTAATTTATAAGGAGAAAGACAAAAATGCCAGAAGAAAATATTGTATACATTGGAAATAAACCAGTAATGAACTATGTATTAGCTGTAGTAACACAAATGAACAGTGGAGTAACCGAAGTAATATTAAAAGCAAGAGGTCGAGCTATAAGTAGAGCTGTAGATGTTGCTGAAATTGTAAGAAACAGATTTATATCAGATGTAGATGTTCAAAACATTTCAATAAGTACTGAAGAAATTGTTGGAAATGAAGGAACTTCATCTAATGTTTCTGCAATTGAAATTAGATTAAGCAAATAAATAAAACTATAATCATTTAAAACAAAAAATACATATTTTTTGTTTATTATTTTTTTAAATAACCTTCAAAAAAAACTATTTTTATAAAAAGTAACTAAATATTAATTTATTAGATGAATACTACCATATATTAATAAATTTTAGCTATTTACAGAGAATCAATAATTTAAAAAAAATAAATATTTCTGAAAACTAAATTTAAATATAGATAAATAATACTACTTTTAAATAAATAATAAAATTTTAAAAAAAAGATAAAGAATGAAATTAATCGTTCTTTCTATTAAATCCCCATCTTTTAAGACTATATATTACACATCCAGCAACAATAATTACTGCTACTATATAATATGCATAAATACTTGTAGGTCCTATTTGTTGATTAGTATCTAGTGAATATACATTTCCATCTTCAGATGCCATGAACAATGATCCACCACTTGTTGTTGGTGAAGCTGAGATACTTCCACTTATATTAGGAATATAACCTGGATTATAACTCCATACAGAATTTCCTGTGAATTTATTATAAATATGCATAGTTCCTGAAGAAGAACCTACTGCAACATTTGTTCCAAATATAGTTGGTGTTCCATTTATAGAACCACCTACATTTACTTCCCATTTTTTAAGTCCATCTCTTAAATCTAATGCATACATATCCCCATCATCAGTTCCTATGTACAATGTAGATTGTCTTTCATCAATTGATGCTGATGAAGATACTTCTGAACCAGCATTATATGTCCATACTTCTTCACCATTATCTTTATTTAATGCATATACTTGATTATCATCAGAACCGACATAAACATTTCCATCAGCTACTGCTGGAGATGATTTTACATCATCCCCTGTATTATATGTCCATTTAACAGAACCATCATTTATATCTAATGCATAGATTTTATCATCATCAGAACCAACATATAATGTATCACCATCAATTACTGGTGATGATTCTATAGAATCATCTGTTTTATATTGCCATACTACAGAACCATCATCCTTATTTAAAGCATATATTGATCCATCATCACTACCAAAATACACTTTTTCTGAATCAAGTGTTGGTGATGATTTTACAGAATCTCCTGCTTTAAATTTCCAATTATTTGTACCTGAATTTGCATTATTTGAATATAAATATCCATCATCAGAACCAAAGTAAACTGTATCTCCAGATACTGCTGGACTTGATTCTATTGCACCTTCAGTATCGAAGGTCCATGTTTCATTACCATCTTGAGCATCTAATGAGTATAATGTTCCTTCATGTGTTCCAATATAAATATGATTTCCATATAATACTGGAGTTACTGTTATTTCACCATCTAATTTTACAGACCATGCTTGTGTAGAGAATGATGTGTCTTGTTGTACATAACCTGTATGTCTTGTATTACCTTGATACATTGTCCAATCTACTGCAGATATTGAAGATAAACTTCCCATAAAAATACATAGTATTACAAGAACTATTCCTACTTTTTTCATATTATTTTTCATATTTTATAACACCTCTTAAAAGATTAAATATCCCTATTAAATCTTATTACTCCTACTGCAAAGAATATTAGTGTGAAGAGTAATAATACTAATAAATCAATTGCTATAGAACCTATTCCAGCACCTTGTAACATTACCCCTCTTAATGCATCATTTGCATAAGATAATGGTAATATAGCTGCTAATTTTTGTAATACCCATGGCATTGTTTCAGTTGGGAAAAATACTCCTGAAATAAACATCATTGGCATTGCTATAGGCATAACCATTTGAATATAATCTTCTTGTGTTTTTGCTGTAGCTGAAAACATCATACCAAATCCTACAAAACATAATACAGATATTAAAATTACTAATAATAATAAGAAGAAATTACCTTTAATTATAACACTAAATAGTAATGTAGCTGAAACTATTAATATTATAGCTCTTATCATTTCTGTAACTACTTGAGATAATATTTTTCCGGATAATACTGTAGATATGTTTGTTGGAGTCATGAATAAACGAGCTAATTCTCCTCGTTCACGTTCTCCTGCAATTGAACTACCCATAGTCATCATAGAAGACATGAACATTGTCATTGCAAGTACTCCTGGTAGTAGGAAGTCGATATAATCTATTTCTCCATATATTCTATTTACTTGAAGTTTGATTGCTTGTGTTGTAGTGGTTAATGTACTAGTTGTTGTGTTTGCATCAACTTGTTGCATTCCTATTTGTTCAGATAATGATGCAAATATCTTTTGGGTTGTTGGAACTAATGTCTGAGTTACAAGTTGATCAGATGAGTCTATGTATAATACAGCATTTCTATTAGAATTTTCTTCGAAATCACTTGATAATATTATGGCTGCCTTATATTTTCCATCATCAACTGCTTCTTTTGCATCATCTGGATTTGTCATTATTTCTTTAATATCATACGTATTATCTTCTTTTAATGCATTGATTACTTGATCAGTTATGTCACCACTAGATTGTTTAACTACAACTACTGGTGTATTTTCAACTGTTCCACCCATACCCCATCCACATAATGCAATCATGAGTATAGGAAATATAATTAAAGATGCTAATTGAATTTTATGTCTCCATAATTTAAGGAGATCTTTTTTTATTAACCATTTTATTTTATTAATTTCCATCTTTTTTTATCTCCTTTCTTTTTTTAGCTGTGATTGATACAAATACATCTTCTAAAGTTGGATCTTTAGTTTGTATAGATGCAATATTACCACCATTACTTAATATGGAAGTTATTACATGATTTACTGATGTTTCTGAACGTTTAAGATTTATATTTATTCTTCCATTTCCCATATGTTCAGCATGTTCTACAACATCCAAATCACTTAATTCTGTAATCATTTCATCAGTTATGTTTGATACCATTACTGTGATTTCTTCATTTTCATCGGTGAGTGATGCTCTTAGTTGACTTATTTCTTCTTGATTTTCAGGATTATTTTCTTTTTCAAGATCTAAGATCATATTTCTAATAGATTGATTATTTTCTTCTCTATTTCGTAGTAAATCATCTTTGAGTCCTTGAGGTGTGTTGTTAGCTACAACTTTTCCAGAATCTATAATATTAATACTATCACAAATTTTATCAACTTCGTACATGTCATGTGAACATAATATTACAGTGTGTCCTGTTTCATTTAATTCTACCATTAAATCCCATAATATTCTCTTAGTTGTAGGATCTAATCCTACTGTTGGTTCATCCAAGAATAATAAATCAGGATTATGTACTAAACTTGCAACTACGGATGTTTTTTGTTGCATACCTCCAGATAATTGACTTATAAATTTATTTTGAGCATAACTTATATCTACTAGTTCTAGTAAATCATCAATTTTTTTATCTTTGGTTTTTTGATTTACATTATAGAAGTCAGCACATAATTCAACATTTTCACGTACTGTTAAATCTTTATATAAACTTACTTGTTGTGGTACCATACCTATTTTACTTCTTACATTATCAGGTTGTGCAGTAATGTCAAATCCTGCTACTTTTGCTTCTCCACTTGTTTTTGGAAGAAGACAAGTTAGCATTTTTATTGTTGTTGTTTTACCAGCACCATTTGGTCCTAATATTCCACCAATTGTTTTATCTTCAATGAATAGATCAAGATTATCTACTGCTTTAAAACCATTATCATAGACTTTAACTAAATCATGTGTTTCTATTGCATATTTCATCTATTCGTCCCCCAAATTTTGTGTAAATACTTTATCATTGAGTATCATATCTTTAAAAAATAATACTAAATCATTATCTTCACGTTTTTGTTTGATAAAATATTTTATTGAGTTTAACATCTGAAGACCATCTTCTGTTATCTCATATACTTTAACTTTATGATTTCCATTAAGTTCTTGAGAACTTGTTATTAAACCATCTTTTTCTAGTTTATGTAATAATGGATAAATTGTACTGCTATGTACAGTTTTATCTCCAGGCAAATCTGAAGATAATTCATTAATCTTAGACATTAAACCATAACCATGTAATTTTTCTCGACTAATTAACCATAATATGAAAATATTACGTGCTCCCTTAATTAATGAATTAAGGAATTTCATATCAGGCACTATTTCATCATTACATGGAATATCATTATCTGACATTTTATCGTCCTCAGTTATTCTTAATTATTAATTTAATAACAATAATTTTTTTTATTATACTATTTTTAAAAGTACAAAATATATTATGTATAAAATTATACATATAATTTTTCGATATACTATGTAAAAAAATATACATGAAATAAACTTACAAAACAACTTATGTATGAAATTATATATATAATTTTTCATATAACATACCCATAAAAAATCACAACATCCACTTACATTAAATACATATAATTTAAACTAAAAAATAATAATAAAAAATAAAATAGGATAAAACTATGACAAGTGAAGTATATTTTACTGATATGAAATCTGAAAATGCAAAAAACAGCATGATTCAGAAATTACAAAGACTATATGATGAAACACAATTCAATAACAAAATAAAAGAAAATGAAAAAATAGCTATAAAAACCCACTTTGGAGAAAGAGGAAATACATCATACATCCAACCAACATACATAAGACAAATAGTTGATTCAATAAAAGAAAAAAAAGCAAAACCATTTATTACTGACACAAATACATTATATCATGCATATAGAGACAATAGTATTGATCACCTAGAAACTGCAACAAGACATGGATTTACATACTCCGTTATAAATGCACCCGTGATAATTGCAGATGGATTGAATGGAACAAATAATATTGAAGTAGACATAAATCAAAATATATTTCAAAAAGTAAATATTGCAAGAGATATCTATGATAGTGATGCAATGATTGTTATATCACACGTAAAAGGACATACACTAGCAGGATTTGGTGGAGCAATAAAGAATCTTGCAATGGGATGTGCATCTAGAGAAGGAAAAATTGATCAACATAAAATTGTAGCACCATTTATTTCAAAAATAGCCTGTCTTGCATGTAACGTATGTATTGCAGCATGTCCTGAAAATGCAATAACAGTAGACTCCATAGCACATATAAATTATGATAAATGTATAGGTTGTAATGATTGTGTTGGAGAATGCCCTAAAAATGCAATAAAACTTAATAAAATAAAATCTGATGAATTTATTGAAGCCATTGTAGAATATGCATATGGTGCTATTAAAAATAAGAAAGAAAAAATATTATACATTAACTTTTTAACCAATATTGCTCCTGATTGTGATTGCAACCCATTTAGTGATAGACCTATTGTTAATGACATAGGTATTCTTGCAAGTTATGACCCTGTAGCTATAGATCAGGCAAGTTATGATTTAATAAATAATCAAATAGGAATTATTGATTCAGCATTAACTAAAAACCATGCTCCGGGAGAAGATAAATTTAAAGGAGTGTGGAGAAATATTGATGGATTACAACAAATTAAACATGCTGAAAAAATCAACATAGGAACTAAAGAATATAAATTAATTAAAATATAAATGTGATAACATGAAAGAAATAACAGAAATTAATGAAAAGTTAGAACAACATAATTATATTTCTAATGATCAAATCAATACCACTTTATTTCTAGCTTTTACATTGAAAAAACCAATATTAATCGAAGGACCTCCAGGTACTGGAAAAACAGAACTTGCTAAAACAATAGCTGATAGTTTCAATAGAGATTTCTTCAGAATACAATGTTATGAAGGAATAACATTTGAACAAGTTGTTGGAGAATGGAACTATCAAAAACAATTATTATACTTAGAAATGGCTAGAAATAACAATGAAGATATGACTATATTTTCTGATGAATTTTTCATACAAAGACCACTTCTTACAGCTTTTAGTAATGATAAACCATCAGTTCTATTAATTGATGAAATTGATAAGGCAGATGAAGAATTAGAAAGTTTTTTACTACAAGCACTAGGTGAAAAACAAATAACAGTAAATGATTTAGATACATTTGATCTTAAAAATGATTTAATTGTTGTACTTACATCTAATGCACAACGTACATTACTTGATGAAACCAAGGATCGATGTTTATATTTATACATAGATTATCCAGACTATGATCGTGAAGTAGATATTATTCAAAAAAGAGTACCTCTTGGACCACCAGGATTAGTTAAAGAAGTTGTTGAAAAAACACAAAAAATAAGAAAATTAGATTTATCTAAAAAACCATCAATAAGAGCTACCGTTGACTGGGTTGAATCATTAATTGCATTAAATCAAATTCCACCAACACGTGAAGCTTTAGAAAATACATTAAATGTTATTGCTAAAAATGAAGAAGATAAAGAAAGAATTATAAATGAAGTTTTGAATAAACTTTAATTTTACTTCTTTTTTAGTATAGTTATTATTTCTCCAATACTGCTAATTTTATAATCAGGTAATTTTAATAAACTTTCAGGTAACATTTCTTTTTGTTCTAGAGTTAATATTCCAATATTTGCTTGTTTTATTGCTAATTGGTCATTAGTATTATTACCCACCATATAAACAAAATGTCCTTTATCTTGTAAATTTTTAACTATTTTTTCTTTACCCTTACTATCCATAGTATCGTAAATATTTTCATAAGGTATGTTTAAAATAGAAGCTATTCTATCAAGTGACTGTTTATTATCACCAGAAGCAATGTAAATATTAATGTCCTCTTTTTTTAGAAAATTTATAACATTTAGTGTATCTTTAAAAAATAATCCACCAGCAGTAAATACATATTCAATTTTATGTTCAAGAATATTAATTATTAATGCAGAACCACTGCAAATTTCAATATTATATTTTTCTATTAAACATTTTGCAGAGTCCTTTAAATCACCAAAAGAAGTATCATCCTGTGCAATTGATTGAATTACTTCTTCTTTTGTCACATTTTTCTGTGAATAACTTATCTCAAAGTCTTCAGGATAATCTTTTAAATAATTATAAATTTTTCCTGATTGTTTAATAAGATCTTTTGTAGGTGTTTGTAATACAACAATTATTCTACCTTTTTTTTCATTAACAATACCTATAGTATTTGTTTCAAATAAGAATTTATTATTAGACATATCTTTTAATACAGTTACTCGTTGAAGAATTGTACCTGCATTATCAAAAACTAGTGATTTCATTGAATATTCTCCAAAAATTAATTAATTGATTTTTGAGTTGTAAGAAATAATAAGATAAAAAAAATAAAAAGAGAGAAGATTATTATAAACTTTTTGCATCAATTCCTTCAATATATGCTACTTTTTCATAAAGGAACACTTTTTCAGGACAAATTCTTTCACATCTGAGACATGCACTTCCATTACAGAAGTCAGAACGTATAGTTGCTACTCTATCATCCATAGCTAAAGCACTTTCTGGACATTCATTTACACATTTCATACAATTAATACATCCATCAATTTTAGCTTCAAGTTTTGTACCTACTTCTTCAATGATTGATAATCCATTTTCACCTAAATCAGGAATATCACTTTCAAACATTCTATGTATCTCTGGATCTTCTTCTACTTCAGGTAAATTTCCATATCCATACATTTCTAACCATTCATCATATTTCCATAGAGGCATGTTTTGTTCACATACTGCTAATTCTAATCCATATATCTTCTCAAATACTTCAGATGTAGCTAATGTAATATGATTTCCTCTCATACCATCAGCAACCTCTTGTAATTCTTGAAGTAAGTCAGGATTCTCCACTATATCTCTTGCCATGGATAATGATGTATTACCAATTTGATAAATATCCCATGAACATGCAGGAATTTGACCAACTGTTAATGATTTTAATGGATCAACATAAAATCCAGAAGCTCCTGCCATATATACTGCATCAATATCATCAAGAGTTATATCTGCTTCAACACATAATGTGATGTGTGCTGCTCTAAATGCACCTAATGCCTTACCAATTTCTGTTAAATCCTTTTCAGATAAATATACATTATCTTGTAAGTTAATTTTATGATCTTCTGTTTTAATTTCAGGAATTGAAATAATATCTTGTTCAGTACCTAAACTATATGCAGATATTACACCAGTACCTGTTATACCCTTAGCTTGTGTATCTGTTTCCCTAGGTTCTATTACTTCTCCAGTTGTTACATCTATTAAATCACAACTTTCTACTTTTAAATCATTATTTAGTACTTCATTTCTCCAATTTGTACCATCAGGTGTTACATCAGATATTGCTCCTGGTGATGCTAGCATACCACATTCAATTGCTTGACCTTCCATTGCAGGTCCTGCAGCTGCAGAGCATGAGAATATTTCACCATCAATTACTAATGCGATTTCTGCATTTGTTCCAAAATCTGATACAAGATAAATTCCTTCTTTGTTAATTACATCAGATTTGACTAGCATAGCTAGTGCATCTGCACCGATTTCATGTTTAATTGCTGGAGGTATGTATACTTCAGCATCAGGATTAATATCTAAATCAATATCTGCAGGTTTTATAATTTGAGCATTTCTTTTTGGAGGTGTAATATTCATTCTTTCAACTGCATTTGTTCCCCAAAATGCTAAATCACGTATTTCAATGTTTTGAAATAAAGATAATTGAATAGGGTTTCCACAAACAGCAAATCTTGTTATTTTTGATTTATCAACACCCAGTTGATCAACTACTTTATTTACAGCTTCCATTATAAGTTGATGTGCTTGTTCTAATCCCACATTTACAGCAAAATGTAAATGATCCATTACATTAGCTCCAGGAATTGGATGTCTTAATGTAACTGTTGTAGATATAGTACTATTATCTTCTACATTAATAGCTTGTGCTCTTACACCACTTGTACCTATATCCATTGCTATTGCATATTCTTCTACCATTTTATCATCCTCTAAATATATAGAAAAACTCTATAGATTATTAAATAGTAATAGTTTTAGTATGTTCTAACTTTTACTTATACTATATTATGGTATCTTTTTAGATATAAAGATAATTAGAATTTTTAAAAAAACTAGATAAATATCTTATGAAAATAGAGATTTATTAAAAAAAGAACTAATTTAAATTAAATTCTGTGTAAAAAAGAGTATTGATTAAATTAAAAAAAATAGTAAAATAAGAAAAGAGGATTTCTTATTTTATTCCTTGCTAAAACAATTTTAAAACTATTATGGATTAATAATGACAAGAATCCTAGGAGTATGCTGCTACGTATTCTCCAACAATGTCAGAGTATTCGTTTCTGATATCTTCCCAGGTTTTACCATCATCTACAATTGCATCTGCGAGTTTTGGTACGTGGTATGCTTCTACACCGTAGAATGTTTGTGGACTTTCTTCTACGAAGTCACGACGTACAGCTCCTCCACCACATCCAACAGGTGTATCGATTCCTGCTTCTTGGAGAGCAGCTACGATTTTACCAAATGCTGTCATGGTTGTTGTCATTAATGCAGTAGCAGTCATGAGAACTGGTTGTTTTTCTTGTGCTTGTTTTACTACTTCTGTTGTTGGTACGTCACGACCGAGGTCGATTGCTTCGTATCCGTTTGCGTTTAAGAACATTACAATGAGGTTTTTACCAATGTCGTGAGGGTCTCCTTCTACAGCAAAGGTCATTACAGGTGCTTTTGTATCGGATTTGTGTCCGAGTTTTGCTTCACAAAGAGCTACTCCACTCATCATTGCATCTCCTGCAAGCATTAAATCAGGTAAGAAGAATTCACCTTTGGTGTATAATGCACTTACACCATCCATACCTTTCATTAAAGCATTGTTAATGAGATCAATTGGGTCTTCGCCTGCTTCAAGAGCTTTTTTAGTATCTTCGTCACAAGTATCTTTGTCACCATATAATACGGATAAAGCTAATGTTCTTTTTATTCCTTCTTCTGCTGGTAAGATTTCTGCTACTTCTGGGTCGTCTTCAGGTTTGAGAGCTGGACCTTCTATTTTTACATTGTATCTTATAGCGATATCTTCATATCCGTTTTCTTCTTCAGAATCGAATATTAAATCATAGTATTGTTCTAATGGACTTTCAGACATAATTTACACTTCCTATCTTAATTATAATTCATATTGTGATGGATCATGTTCTTTTACTTTTCTTCCGTAACGTTTAATACAAGTTTTTGCAAATTTACCTTGATCCTCTGGTAATTGTTCAATTGTTTTTTGAGCAGAGTCTAAACTGTCTCTTTCAAATCTTGTTAAGTACATACGTTTTTCATCTACTGCTTCATTGATTATATCACATGCTGTTAATGCTGCAGCTCTTGCTCTGAGATAAATATCTTCAGCATCTGCTACTATTGCTTCACCAATTCTGTAAGCATTATCATATGCAAGTACTAAACTTTGAGGGTCTCGGTATTTATCTGCTAATGTGTACATATCTCTTAAATCGTTTTCTTTATGCATTTTGGTTGCGGTGTTCATTAAAGCACATTCGTAACCTAAAGATTGTAACCATACACCAGGAGTTGGTCCACCCATTTCTTCTCTGTTGTATACAGATTCGTTACTCCATGCATCTACTGTTGCACATGCTAAGTTACCCATTAAGTCTGAGTGAGCACATGTTGCGTTTTTACCTTCTGCACAGATAGGTATACCTGCTACTGCTTTTACTATAGGGTTTTCGTATCCACAGTCTTTTGTAGGTCCTTCTGCTCCACATTCTGCTGCTACAATACTTCTTGCACCTGCAATTGCTCTTGCTATTGCTGCTAAGGAGTGTGATACGTTTTTACTGGTTAATCCACCAGCAAGGAACATAGCAGTGTTTGCTTGTGCACAGTCTGTGTCTCCACCAGGTACACAGTAGCTGTATTTACTTGCTACATCTACAATTTTTGTCCACATGTATTCCATATCGATAGAACCTAATAAACCAATACCGTATAAGATTGCACGGATATCTCCTCTTGATATACCGTAGTCTGATACTACTTTTCCACCAATGGTTTCTACACATAAGATTGATGCACCATTTTCTGCACATGCTTCGAATGATTCATCCATCATTACATCAAAGTCAGAACCTCTTAATCCACCCATATCTTCTTCACGAATATCTGCTACTGTTGACATTAAAGCGGTTTTTGTTCCGTATTTGTCATGCATTTCTTCTAATAATTCAACTTGTACTGCTGTTGTTTTTTCGGAAATTTCACGACTTTTTGTTTGTTGAGCTACGTGTTCTTGTTCGATTTGTACTGTAGGTAATCCTATTGCAGCTCCACGGTCACATGCAGAGAATGCAATGTTTTTACAAGTACCAACCATACCTTCTACACTTGTTTCTGATCCTTCAGCAGGTGCTACTTTAATGTTAGGTACTACTTCACCTACTCCTAATTTTACACCAAACCCATATTCTGAAGGGTGTTTTGCTTTTCCAAATACTAAATCATTTACTGATTCAGTTTCCATTTTTGTAATATATTTCATTGACATTTAATTTCACCAATCATATAAATTATATATTCTTGTCTTATACCCACATAATTATTTTAAATATATTTTGTATTAACAATAATATTCTGAATTTTTATTAAGTTAATACTTACAATTAATACATTTTATAACTACACATATAAAAAGGTTATAATATCAATCAAATTCTTAAAAGAGATGCTTTTTATTTATTTTTATAAAAATAGCTTTTAAAAATTATCATTAAAGCCAAGTTATAATATAATTTAATTAAATTAATTATGTTTAAAAAAATAATAATTATAAGTTAAATAAACCTATTTAATAAGATTACAAAAACTAGTAATTTAAAGACTAATAGACTTGAATTAATTTTTAGAAATATTGCAAAAATAAAGATAGTATTACTTTTAATAAAGAAATATTTAAAAAGATTACGATAAATTATTAATTTCAATATTATTAAATTAAAACTAATTATTAGAAAATATTGCAAAAAATATAAAATTTAACTTAAAAAAAATAACATAGAACACAAAAAAATATTCAGCACCCACAAAAATATAAAAAAATCACTAATTTTAAAAAAAGAAAAATAAGTAATAAATTAAATTATTACTCAAAAAACATCCAACTTAGGAGTATGCTGCTACGTATTCTCCAACTATGTCAGCGTATTCGTTTCTGATGTCTTCCCAGGTTTTACCATCATCTACAATTGCATCTGCGAGTTTTGGTACGTGGTATGCTTCTACACCATAGAATGTTTGTGGACTTTCTTCTACGAAGTCACGACGTACTGCTCCTCCTCCACATCCTATAGGTGTGTCTAGTCCTGCTTCTTGCATTAATGCTATGATTTTACCAAATGCTGTCATGGTTGTTGTCATTAAAGCTGTTGCAGTTACTAATGCTGGTTCATGTTCTTGTACTGCTTTTACTACTTCTGTGTTAGGTACATCACGACCAAGGTCTATTGGTTCGTATCCGTTTGCGTTTAAGAACATTACAATGAGGTTTTTACCAATGTCGTGAGGGTCTCCTTCTACTGCACAAGTTACTACTTTTGCTTTTGCATCTGCTTTGTGTCCGAGTTTTGCTTCACAAAGAGCTACTCCACTCATCATTGCATCTCCTGCAAGCATTAAATCAGGTAAGAAGAATTCACCTTTGGTGTATAATGCACTTACACCATCCATACCTTTCATTAAAGCATTGTTAATGAGATCAATTGGGTCTTCACCTGCTTCAAGAGCTTTTTCAGTGTCTGCGTCACATTTATCTTTGTCACCGTATAATACATCTAAAGCTAGTGTTCTTTTTATTCCTTCTTCTGCTGGTAAGATTTCTACTACTTCTGGGTCGTCTTCAGGTTTGAGAGCTGGACCTTCTATTTTTACGTTGTATCTGATTGCTATTTTTTCATAGTCTTCAAATTTGTCATAATATTTTTCTAAAGGGCTAACCATTTTTACACACATCCTTTTAATTAATTTAAATTATATTTGTTTAATTTACTACACTACCTGTTACATTTATAATTCGTATTGTGATGGGTCGTGTTCTTTTACTTTTCTTCCGTAACGTTTGATACAAGTTTTTACGAATTTAGCTTGATCATCTGGTAATTGTTCGTATGTTTTTTGTGTGGAATCAAGAGTGTCTCTTTCGAATCTTGTTAATAAGATACGTTTTTCTTCAACTGCTTCGTTGATTAATTCCATTGCTTTAAGACCTGCTGCTCTTGCTCTGAGGTAAATATCTTCTCCTTCTGCTGTGATTGCTTCACCGATTTTGTATGCGTTATCGTAAGCTAATATTACACCTTGAGGGTCTCTGTATTTATCTGCTAATACATATGTGTCTCTTAATTCTTTGTTGGTTCCAATTTGTGTTGCGGTGTTCATTAAAGCACATTCGTAACCTAAGGATTGTAACCATACACCAGGAGTTGGTCCACCCATTTCTTCTCTGTTGTATACGGATTCGTTACTCCATACATCACATACACCTGCAGCTAAGTTACCCATTAAATCTGAGTGAGCACATGTTGCGTTTTTACCTTCTGCACAGATTGGTACGGATGCGATTGCTTTTACTATAGGGTTTTCGTATCCACAGTCTTTTGTAGGTCCTGTTGCTCCGCATTCAATTGCTACTAAACTTCTTGCACCTGCAATTGCTCTTGCTACTGCTGCAATTGTGTGTGATACATTTTTACTGGTTAATCCACCAGCAAGGAACATAGCAGTGTTTGCTTGTGCACAGTCTGTGTCTCCACCAGGAGTTACATTGTTTCTTTTTGCTATGTCTACAATTTTTGTCCACATG